>DATENM010000086.1 GCA_035275065.1 Blastocatellia bacterium | reverse complement strand
AGCGCGTTGAAATGGATGAGTCGAGATAGAGAGCGAGAGCCATCCGAGAGTGGCCTAACAACGACATGCACCGGAGCGCGCGAAGCGCAACTCTTATCATTCCCGCTATGCCGTTCGCGCGCCCGGTGATGTGTGTTCGTTATGTGCCTAATGAACCGAATCCATCCCTAATGTACCTTAACGGAAACTCAAGACGAAGGAAGCGCTAATGCCATACACACCATTTCAATGCATCTTTTGCAAAGCGACGACGGTGAGTTTTACGTCCAACGAACATATTGTTCCCGAATCTCTCGGAAACACTGAACACATATTGCCGCCAGGCGTGGTTTGCGATGGTTGCAACAACTACTTCGCACGAAAGATCGAAGGCCCCATTCTGGGTTCCGACTTATTGATGCAGGCTCGCCATCGCAACGGAATCCCCAGCAAGCGAAAACGTGTACCTTTTCAAAGCATGCTATCGTTTCCGGATGCACTACCATTGGAAATGGGAATCGCACGCGATGGCTCATGGTACTTGTCGGCGGCTGACGAATCCGACAACGACCAATTTATTAAACATCTGCTCAATTTTGATCGATTGACAGCGGTGTTCCCAGTTGCGGAGAAACCAGAGCGACGACTGTTCTCCCGGTTTCTTTTGGTGATGGGGATTGAATACCTTGCGCATCGAATGCTTTCCGTGAACGATGGAATCTTAACGGACCACATAAACAACTCTGCACTTGACGAAGCAAGGCGGTACTCACGATTTAACGAGGGAGGTGTGGATTGGCCATTTCACGAATGTCAAATCTATCCTGAAGGAAAATGGTTTCTCGATGAGGAAACCGGTTTGCCCTATGACATTCCACATGAATTCACGCTGCTTTACACTCCACAGCAGGAAATGTATTTTGTGATTGCTATATTTGGTATACAGTACACAATCAATTTAGGCGGTCCAGAAATTGAAGGGTTTTGCGATTGGCTCGTAGCCAATGATAATGCAAGCCCGCTCTACCTAACCGGCACATAACAATGCGTTGCACCGGAGCCGCCGAAGCAAGGTTCTTATCATTCCTGTGAGGCCGTTCGGCGGCCCGGTAAACGCAGGCGTTGGGCGCCTTCCCCGCCGTCGCTGACGAGCGTAGTCGTGCCGTTTGGCGGATGGCCTGAGTTGCCTTCAATGGGCTTTGATGCACGGCTCATCCCTGGTGTCAGTCACCAGGCGCAGCGGCGAGTTCGACGACAACCAGCAGCCAATGGCTGACGGGAGGCAGTCCCTGATCTGGCAGCGGATGGCAGCCGAAAGACTTGCTGCGGTGCAAAGCGAGAGGTGGCGACAACGACAATGGCCAGGGCGCCAGCGGCAGGCGAGGTGAGCAAGCGCACAAGTCACGAGACGAACAGGAGCAGAGGCAACAAAGGGCGTGCAGCGGCGCTGTTTGGAATGG
>DATENM010000085.1 GCA_035275065.1 Blastocatellia bacterium | reverse complement strand
GCGCATGAGCGTGCGGCGCCGGCGCGTGGCCGGAGTCGTCGTGCTGGCGCTCGTCGTCGCCGCCGGCGTTGCGCTGTGGCGCTTCGTGCTCGCGCGGCCGGCCGTGCCGCCGGGCGTCCTCGTGGTGAGCGGCCGCATCGAGGGCGACGACTCCGCGGTGGCCGCGAAGACGTCGGGCCGGATCCGCGAGATCGCCGTGCGCGAGGGCGATCGTGTCACCGCCGGTCAGGTCATCGCCGTCCTCGACGACGAGCAGATCCGCGCCCGCGAGCAGCAGGCGATGGCCGCGGTGCGCCAGGCCGAGGCGCGGGTGCGGCTGGCGCAGCACCAGATCGACGTGCTGAACGAGCAGCTGCGACAGAGTCGCATCGGCGTCGATCAGTCGCGCGCCGATGCCGAGGGGCGCGTGAACGAGGCGGAAGGGCGCCTGGCCGCCGCCGAGGCGCAGCTCGCGCAGGCGGAGGCGTCGTACGCGCAGGCCAAGTGGGATCGCGAGGCGGCAACGCGGCTGTTCCAGCGCGAGCTGGTGGCCGAGCAGGAGGCGCGCCGCGCGCAGAACGCCGAGGAGGCGCAGGCCGCGGTCGTGGCCGCGCAGCGCCGCCAGGTGGAAGCGGCGCGGGGCGGGCTCACGGCAGCCAGGGCGATGCTGTCCAATCCGGCCATCCGCTCCTCGCAGGTCGCCGCCGTGCAGGGCCAGATCCTCCAGGCGCAGGCCGACATCGCGGCGGCGCAGGCCGAGGCCGAGCGTGCGCGCGCGCAGCTCGAGGAGGCGCGCGCCAACCGCAAGGACCTCCAGATCATCGCGCCCTTCGACGGCACCGTCGCCACGCGCACCGCGGAGCCCGGGGAGGTGGTCATGGCGGGCACGCCCGTCATCACGCTCGTGAACCTCGGCCAGGTGTACCTGCGCGCGTTCGTCCCCGAGGGCCAGATCGGACGCGTGCGCATCGGCCAGCCGGCGCGCGTCTACCTGGACTCCGCGCCGGCGACGCCGATCGATGCCCATGTCATGCGCATCGACCCGCAAGCCTCGTTCACGCCGGAGAACACCTACTTCCGCGAAGACCGCGTCAAGCAGGTCGTCGGCGTGAAGCTGCAGCTGCGCGGCGCCGTCGGCTTCGCGAAGCCGGGCATGCCGGCCGACGGCGAGATCCTCGTCGACGGCGAGCAGTGGCCCGCGCGTCAGGCGCGCCGGTGAGCGAGGCCGGCGTCGCCATCCGCACGCGTGCGCTGACCAAGCGCTACGGCGCGGTGGAGGCCGTGCGCGGCATCGACCTCGACGTCCGGACGGGCGAGATCTTCGGCCTCATCGGACCCGACGGCGCCGGCAAGACGTCGACCTTCCAGATCCTCGGCGGCGTGATGGAGGCGACGTCCGGCGACGCCGAGCTGCTCGGCGCGCCCGCGCGTCAGGCGCGCTCGTACGTCGGCTACCTCACGCAGACGTTCACCCTCTACCAGGACCTCAGCGTCGCCGAGAACCTCCGCTACGTCGGCGACCTGCGACGCGTGCCGGTGGCCGACATCGAGGCGCGCGGCCTGCGCTACCTGGCCATGTTCGGGATGGAGCGCTTTCTCGACCGTCTCGCGGGGCGACTCAGCGGAGGCATGAAGCAGAAGCTCGCGCTCGCGTGCGCGCTGGTGGCCGAGCCGCGGATCCTCCTGCTCGACGAGCCCACCACCGGCGTCGACCCGGTGTCGCGACGGGAGTTCTGGGATGCGCTCGCCCAGCTGTCGAGCCACGGCATGACGATCCTGCTCGCGACGCCGTACCTCGACGAGGCGGAGCGCTGTCATCGGGTGGCGCTGATGCACGACGGACGCCTGCACCGGACGGGCACGCCGGCCGAGCTGCGCCGCGGTCTCGGGCTCGAGCGCCTCGAGGTGCACGCGCGCGATCTACGGCGCGCGGAGACGACGCTCGGCGGCCATGACGGGATCGCCGACGTGCAGCGCTTCGGCGACCGCCTCGACGTGCTCGTGCGCGAGGCCAGCGCCGGCGAGCGCGTCGTCCGCGAGGCGCTCGACGGTGACGTGACCAGCGTGCGCGCGGCGCCGCCGACGCTCGAGAACACGTTCGTCGCCATGCTGCGCGGGCTGCAGGGCGAGACGCGCGTGCCGCCGTTTCCCGACCGCCGCGAGCCCGTGCGCGACGGCGACACGGTGGCCATCGGCGCCCGCGGGCTGCGCAAGCGGTTCGGCGCGTTCGAGGCGGTGAAGGGCATCGACCTCGAGGTTCGCTATGGCGAGGTGTACGGGCTGCTCGGCGCGAACGGCGCGGGCAAGACGACGACCATCAAGATGCTCGCCACCTTGATGCTGCCCTCGGAAGGGCGGCTGACCGTCGGCGGCTTTGACGTCGTCACCCAGCCTTATGACGTGCGGCGCATTATTGGTTATATGCCCGACAGCTTCGGCGTCTACGAAGACCTGCTGGCGTGGGAATATCTCGACTACTTCGCGGCGCTCTATCACCTGAACCCGGCGCAGCGTAAGCGGGCGATTGACGACGTGCTAGAGCTGACCGACCTCACCATCAAGCGCAACGCACAGGTGATGAGCCTGTCGCGCGGCATGAAACAGCGGCTCTGTTTAGCCAAGACCTTGCTGCATGACCCGGCGGTGTTGTTGCTCGACGAGCCGGCGTCGGGACTCGATCCGCACGCGCGCATCGAAATCCGCGAGCTGATTCGCGAGCTATGCCGCATGGGGAAGACCGTGCTCGTCAGCTCGCACATCCTCACAGAGCTTGCGGACTTTTGCACTTCGATTGGCATCATCGAAGCCGGTCAGGTGCTGGCCGCCGGGCGCATCGAAGACATCACGGCCAAGCTCGCCGGCAATGTCATGATCGAAATTACTGTGAAAGGCGACGCCGCAATCGCGCTCGACGTGCTGGCCGAACGGCCCGAGGTCACGCGCACGACCTGCGACGGGCGCACCATTCATGCCGAATATACCGGCCAGCCCGATGAGGTGGACGAGCTGCTCGAATACTTGATTAATCGCGGCGTTCGCGTCCTCGGCTTCAGACGCACCGAAGCCGACCTCGAAGACATCTTCCTGAAAGTGACGCGCGGCGTCGTCGCATAAGGCAAAAGTAAAAAGTAAAAAGGCAAAAGTGAGGAAGAGAATGGAATAGATAAAACGACCCTATCTATCATTCTGGCTCCGCACTTTTTACTTTTACCTTTTTACTTTTTACTTCTGAAAGACTATGGACATGTACAATCCGATTTTGATTAAAGAGATGCGCACGCGGATGCGCGGCAAGCGCGCCTTCCTGGTGCTGACCGGCTACGTCGTGACGTTGAGCTTGATTCTCGGCCTGATCTTCCTGGTGCTCACGAAGAATGCGCCGGCGGCGGTGGTCAATCAATCGGGCCGCGTGCTAACGCCGGTGCTGATCTATGTGCAGATGAGCTTGATCTGTTTGATCGCGCCAACGTTTTCGGCAAGCGCCATCTCATCGGAGCGCGAGCAGCAAACCTTTGACCTGCTCATCGCTTCGCTGGCACGCCCGACGACCATCGTCTTCGGCAAAGTCGGCGCGGCGCTCTCTTACTTGCTGCTGACGTTGTTCGGCTCGCTGCCGCTGATCGCGCTGACTTATTCATTCGGCGGCGTTGACCTGGGCGATGTGGCGAAGGCGTATCTGGTGATGTTGATGTCAGGCGTGACCTTCTGCTCGCTCAGTTTCCTGTGGTCAACCTTGATTCGTCGCGGCGTGCTGGCGCAGTTGACCAGCTTGATTACCGTGATCTTCCTGGTCGCGGCGATGCCGGCGCTGGCGTTGTTCTTTTCGGCGTTGGCAGGCAGCTTTAACGGCGGGCCGTCGGTGACCTTTTTGAATATGGTTGACCTGTTGATGCGGACCAATCCGTATGCGGCCATCAGTTATTTGCTGTTGAGCCCGCCTGCGGTGGGCACGTGGCTGGTCGGCATTCCGGTCTGGGTGTGCCAGGTGCTATTCTATATGTTGCTGACCGCACTGAGCCTGTTCTTGAGCTACCGGCGTTTGAAGAATGCTAGGAACTGGATATGAACGAAGCAGCAACGAAATTGCAGCATTTTGAGCGCGCGGTGATGTGGCGCAGGCGATGGCTGGCCTTGCAAGATCACCTGGCGCTGGCGCTCTTGGCGAGCGGCTTGATTGCCGCCGCGCTCGTCGTGCTGTCGCGGTTGCAAATCGCGCGGCTGCACTGGTCTGTAGAAATTCTCGCGGCCGTTGCGGTGACGGGCCTGCTTGCATGGCGCTGGCATCAAAAGCGCGCCACCGGCAAAGAGGCGGCCTTCTTAATCGATAAGGCGTTCGCGCTCGAAGACCGCGTGACAACGGCTCACGAGATTCTTGCGCGTGGCGAGGTCCGGCGCGATGTCGAGCAAGCCTTGATGGATGACGCGGCATCGCGTCTTGACGATAAGCGCGCCGCCGCCGTTGTGCCTTACCGATTGCGCGCATGGCATGTGGTCGCGCTTGCCGGCATCGCGGCGTTTGTTGTTGCGGTCGCCATGCCGACCAGACAGCTTCCCGGCGGTGAAGCGATTGTTGAAGCGCAGACCGACATCCAGAGCGCCGGCGAGCAGATGGAAGAGGTCGGCGAAGCGATTGCCAAACTTGCGCCCGCCGAGAGCGAAACCGCGAAGCTGGCTAAAGAGCAGGCCGCGCTTGGCCGCTCGTTTCGGATGTCGCCCGAATCGCGCGCTGAAGCCTTGCGGCAGTTGAGCGCCCTCGAAGAGCGGATTCGCAAACGCCATTCGGAGCTTGCCGCAACCCACGCCGACGAGATCGTCAGCGTCGCCGAGAAACGAATGCGCAACGCCATCGAACCGGCGCGCAAAGAAAAGAGCGGCCAGGACGAAGTGAACGATGCGGCTCAGGCCGGTGATGATTCAAACGTTCGGGATGAGAACCAGAACGCCGGCGCAAACGACACGGATAAGCAAAAGTCGGCGGCGAAGCGGCGAGCAACCAACGCCAAAGAACCGCCGAAGCCATCGTCAGCGATGGCCCAGACAAACGACGCAGCCCGTAAGGTGAGGGGTAAGCCCACTCCGCCGAACGCGAATCCGGCTGAACCGCAGACGACAGCGGCGAATCAACCGCCGCCGTCTGCAAGCAATCCATCAGACAATCAGCAGTCGCAGGGCAAGAACAACCCCGGCCAGCCGCAGGAGTCGCCGCAGAAACCGCCACAGAAGCCGGTTTCAGGGCAGCCGCCGGCAAACGCTACCGCCGAGGCGAATAAGCAAAGCGCCAATCCGCCGCAGGGCGGCAATCCGCAAAGCGGCAATCCGCCGTCCGCGCCAGAGGCGACGGCCAAAGCCGACGGCCAGCCAAACGGCCAGCCGAGCCCGCAAGGCGAGCAGCCGAAGCCGGAAGCAAAGCCGGAAGCCAATCAAGAGAGCAACAACCCGCTGGCCAACCTCGCCGCCGAGCAAGCCGGCAAGATGCTGCCGCAGCTTTCGCAGGAGTTGTTGAAGAAGGCCGCCGAGCTGCGCGACGGCAAGCTGTCGCCCGATGACATCAAGCGCCTGCAACAGTCTGCCGAGTTTCTGGCGCGCGACCTGTCAAAGATCGCCCAGTCGAAAGAGATGCAGCAGTTGGCCGAACAGCTCGCCAAGCAGATCACCCCCGAACAGATCGAGCAGTTCGCCCGCGCCCTCGGCAACCAGGAAGAGTTGAAGCGCGAGCTGCAAGCCTCCGCGCGATTGATGATGGAGAATCAGCAGGCGAAATCAACGGTCGCGGGCATGGCGCAAAGCTTCGCAAAGTGGGGCGAGCAGTTCGACCGCCGCGACCGCAATGGCAGTGGTAATCGCCAGCCGAATGACGGCAAGCCCGAACAATCGCAAGGCAACAACCGCGGCGGGCGCGGCGTGATGGATGCGAAAGACGAGCAGGCCGGGCGCGACATTATGCGCGCTGCCGGCGGGCTGACGGCAAAGGCCGACGGGCCGCGCCAGCCGACCGGCCAGGGCCGCGATGCGCGTTTGAGCGGCAACCCGCAACGCGGCACGGGCGGCGAATTTCTCTACTTGAAATCGCCAGCCGGTCCTGGCGCGTCACGCGCCCCTTACACCTCGGCTTATCCGCAGTATCGCCGCGAGGCCGAGCGCGCGGTCGAGCGCAGCCAGGTGCCGCCACGCCTGCGCTCGGTGGTGAAGAGCTACTTCGACGCCATCAATCCCGACGCCGCAAAGAAGCAATAAAAGATTCATCACAAGAGAATCGGAGGGGTACATGGATCAACGCGAGAAAGACCGGCTGCTGTGGAATCTGCGGTCGCTGCCCAACGAGCTTGAAGACCTGCTGAAAGACCTGGATGAAGAGACGCTGCGCTGGCGACCGATCCCGAACAAGTGGTCAATCAAGGAGATCATGTGCCACCTGCGCGATATGGAGCGCGAGGCTTACCTGGCGCGCTATCAGCGCATCGTCGGCGAAGAGCAGCCGTGGATGCCGAACATCGATCAGGACCGACTGGCCTACGAGCGCGATTACATCAATCAGGACGCGCGGCAGGCGCTCGATGAATTCCGCCAACGGCGCACAGAGACCGTCAACCTGCTCGACAGCGTGCCGCCCGACGCATGGTCGCGCAGCGGCGTCCACGAAGTAGACGGCCCCCTCAGCATCGAACAACTGGCGGTGCGGCAGATCAAAGGCAACGACATGAACCACCTCGTGCAGATGAAGGACATCGTGCGCCTGAAAATGCCCTGGTGAGAAGAAGTCAGGAGTCAGGAGCCAGAATGGAAGAGGAAGTCGGCGGCAGCGAGTACGCTTGTCCGCCGCCTCTATTCAATCTTTTAGACTCCCCTTCCGTTTCCATCCTGACTCCTGACTCCTGACTCCTGACTTCCTAGAGATTATGGATTCATCACAGACGCTCGGTGACATTAAGAAGAAGGTCGAAGGCTACGTCGGCAAGTTCAACGCGCTGAAGGCAGAGATCGCCCGCGTCATCGTCGGCCAGCAAGAGATCGTCGAAGGCGCGCTGCTGGCGCTGATGGCCGGCGGCCACGTCTTGCTGGAAGGCGTGCCGGGGCTGGGCAAGACTCTGCTCGTGCGCACGATTGCCGAAACGATGGGGCTGCACTTTGCGCGCGTGCAGTTCACGCCCGACCTGATGCCCGCCGACATCGTCGGCACCAATCTGGTCATCGAAGGCGAAGCCGGCGAGAAGATGTTTCAGTTTCAGCCCGGCCCGGTCTTCACCAACCTGCTGCTCGCAGACGAGATCAACCGCGCCACACCGAAGACGCAATCCGCGCTGCTTGAAGCCATGCAGGAACGGCAGGTGACGGTTGGCGGTCAGACCTACCCGTTGGAATCGATCTTCTTCGTGCTGGCGACGCAGAACCCGCTTGAGATGGAAGGCACCTACCCGCTGCCCGAAGCGCAACTGGATCGCTTCGTTTACAAGCTGCTCATGGACTACCCGTCACGCGGGGATTTGATTGAAGTGCTGCGCCGCACGACGGTTGAAGACGTGCCGCACGCCCAGGAAGTCATCACCCCCGAAGAGCTGATCGAGATGCGGCGGCTGGTGCGCGAAGTCATCATCGCGCCGCACGTCGAAGAGATGGCGGCGGACATTCTGCTGGCGACGCATCCGACCAGCGACAGCGCGACCGACATCGTACGCCGCTACGTTCGTTATGGCGCCAGCCCGCGCGGCGCGCAGGCGATGGTCTTGACGGCAAAAGCGCGCGCCTTGCTGGCGGGCCGTTATAACGTTTCGACCGGCGACGTGATCGCCGTCGCCCGCCCGTCGCTCAGGCACCGCATCATTCGCAACTTTGAAGGCGAAGCCGATGGCATCAGCACCGACGCGATACTTGACGAGGTGCTGAACGAGGTTGCCGCCACACGCACGGCGACGCGGCCGCGCGAGGCCGAGCCGTCGCGCGCCTGAACGCAATCCCTCAGTGCCCAGACCGAAAGTAAGGAGACAACATGCAAAACCGATTTGCAGCCTTCCTGCTGATCCTTACGCTGTGCCCGGCGATTGTTTCAAAAGCCCATGCTCAAGCAGTCCAGCCGGCGCAATCGGCTGACATCTCTGGCCTCTGGGTGGTGACAGCAATCGTGATGGGCGAGCCGCGAGTTGGTCGCTTCACCTTTAAGGTGGATGGCGAAAAGCTGACCGGCACAGGGCTTAACGACTTATCGATTGTTGGGAAGCTGAACGAATCTAAACTGGAGTTTGGATTGTGGACGCCATCGGGGACGCCACGCGCTACGCTGAAGGGGACGCTCGAAAACGGCAAGATGAGCGGCACGGTCGTCTTCAACGGCCAGCCGGGCACATGGACGGCGCAGCGTCCGGCTGCTCGTCCAGCCGATGCGCCGCGCTCTCACACCTTCGAGCCGAAGCAGTTCCACCGCCTCTTCTCCGGCAACATCGAGCCGGTCTTAAAAATCTTTCCCGGCGACACCGTTCACACCTGGAGCGTTGATGCCGGAGGCACCGATCATCAATCCGTCCGCCGCTCGCTGGGAGGCAACCCACAGACCGGGCCTTTTTATGTCGAAGGCGCATTGCCGGGCGACACGCTCGTCGTGCATCTCAAGCGGGTTCGTTTGAACAGGGATTATGCAATCAGCAGCTCGTCTATCGTCGGCAGTGCGCTTGATCCGTACTACCTCGCAGACATTAAAGAGGTGCCCAACTTCGACAGCAAGTGGAAGCTGGATCGCGAGCGCGGCGTGGCGACGCTGGCCAACCCGTCCGAGAAGCTGAAGAATTTCTCGATCCCGCTGCGGCCCATGCTCGGCTGCGTCGGCGTCGCGCCGCCGCGCAATCAGGCTTTTGCGACCGGCGACCTGGGGCCTTACGGTGGTAATCTGGATTACAACGAAGTCCGCGAAGGCACGACGCTCTACCTGACGGTCTTTCAGACTGGCGCGCTGCTGTTTATGGGCGATGCTCACGCCGCGCAGGGCGACGGCGAGTTGACCGGCAACGCGCTTGAAACCTCGATGGAGATTGAATTCGCGGTGGACGTGATCCAGGGCAAATCTGCGGGCGGGCCGCGCGCCGAAAATGACGAGTACTTGATGGCTTTCGGCATCGGTGGTTCATTGCAAGAAGCGCTACAGCACGCCACGACCGGCCTGGCGCAATGGATCGAACGTGATTACAAGTTGAACTCCGCCGAAGTGGCGGTTGTCCTGGGAACTTCGATCCGCTACGACGTAGCCGAGCTGGTTGACCCACACATCAACGTTGTCGCTAAGATCAGGAAGAGCGCCCTGGCGCAGATCAACAAAGAGAGCAAATAAAGCCGCCGCGTAGTACAGCCGATGAACCAGGAAAAAGACAGCCTGCTCGACCCCGCCTTTCTGAGAAAGCTGGAACGCTTGCGCATCCAGGCTCGCCGCGCCTTCCCTGGCACTATGCGCGGCGAGCGGCGTTCGACCCGGCGCGGCGCGTCGGTCGAATTCGCGGACTTTCGCAAGTACGAAGCCGGCGACGACTTCCGCCATGTTGACTGGAACATCTATGCGCGACTGGAGCGGCTGATGCTGCGGCAGTTCATCGAAGAAGAGGACGTGCGCATAGACATCCTCATTGACCGTAGCCAGTCCATGCGCTTCGGCGAGCCGCGCTCGAAGCTCGACTTTGCGCGGCGCGCCGCCGCGGCCTTGACCTTTCTCGGTATCAGCAGCCTTGATCGTGTCGCGGTGGCGGCGTTCGATTCCATGCTGCGAGAACGGATGCGAGCCTTGCGCGGGCGCGGTCACTTGCTCAACGTGCTGCGTTTTCTCGATGGCCTGGCAAGCGGTGATGAAAACAATATGCCGGCAAGCGACGGGCAGACGAATGCGGCACAAGGCGGACCGGCGACAGACATTGCCGGCGCGGGCGGGCGGACGGATTTGAGCGCCGTGCTGCGCGGCTTCCAACGCATCAACGGGCGGGCGGGCATCGTCTTTGTGATCTCTGATTTTCTCGACGCCGGCGGCTTCCGCACAGAGATGAAGCTGCTGGCGCGGCGCGGCTTCGATCTGAACTTGATTCAAGTGCTCGCCGCTGACGAGCTATCGCCGGCCGTCGCCGGCGACCTGCTGTTCGTTGACAGCGAGACCGGCGAGACGCGCGAGATCACCGTCAACGAGCGGCTGGTCGGCGCGTACAAGGCGGCGCTCGGCGAATATACGCATGGTCTGGAATCGTTCTGCCGCTCGCAGGGCATCGGCTACACGCTGGTCAGCGCCGACGCGTCGTTTGAAGACTTGCTGTTGAAGAACCTG
Source organism: Blastocatellia bacterium (assembly GCA_035275065.1). NCBI lineage: Bacteria > Pseudomonadati > Acidobacteriota > Blastocatellia > Blastocatellia bacterium. The sequence goes on along the minus strand of DATENM010000085.1, from coordinate 105,849 downwards.
ATCGAAGCGCGAATGGCCGAATAATCAGTGACAAGTGACAAGTGACGAGTGACAAGGAGGACAGCGCATGCTGAGGCATGCCCGGAGTCTAAGCGACAATGTCTTGTCACTTGTCACTCGTCACTTGTCACTTTACTGGCTTTCGCGGCGGCGCGGCACGCCGGCCTCTTCAAAAAACTGCGTCGTGTTTTCGGTGACGCTCGGCGGCGGCTCGGCGGCCTGCTCGAAGCCGGGCGGCGCGGTGTTCGGCGGTGCTTGCGGCGCGGTGTGGCGCTCGACAGCGGGCGCGGTGAGGCGATCCTCATCCCTCAGCTCGTCGGCAGGGATGGTGAAGCGTTCGCTGAGCGTTCGCATCGATTCGGCGAAGAAGGTGCCATAGATCACTTGCCCAAACCCCTTCAACAGGGGAATCAGCATGAACAGCCAGAAGATTCGCGCCAGGGTTTCGAGGCCATGAATCTGCGCGTCGGTAATGCGCGGGATTTCATGAATGACGCCGGAGTTGAGAACTTCCTGGCCGATCTTGAAAAAGGCGAACGACAAAGCGCCGCCGCTGAACAAACTGATCAGCCCTTCCTTGAGGTTGTGCTGCCGCGAATACTTCAACCACTGGCCGGGCTGCGGCAGGTTGCGGCGGCGCACTTCTTCGCGCGCTTGGCGGCGCAGCTCGCGCGTCGAATGCCGGCGCGCGCGGCTCTGCTCGATCTTTTCCCAGGGCTTGCCGGGGTGTACGGGCTGAAAGCCTTTCTTCCAGCTTTCAACGAAATCCGTGACGTTGCGCTTCATTTCTTCGGGGTCAAATTGCCAGGGGCCTGGCCCTTTGCCGCCGCCTTGGATGACGTTGATGATTAATTGCAGGTTGGTGCCACAGGCTTTGCAGAACCGCTGGCCTTCGACCGCTTCAGCGCCACATTTCGGACAGTACATTTCCGCCTCCAGTGTGTGGGATCTTATCACCCTGCATGCCTAGTATAAACCATCTTTCGGCGAAGAAAGTTTCGCCAAAACGCCAGGGCTGCGGCGGCGGCCTCAATTCTCGGGCGCGAAATCAACGACGAAAACGTCTTCAAAAACGCCGAGCCGCCCCAGCAACTCGCCGAACTTCTTATGCTCGGGGTGCGGCAAGTAGGCGTCGCGCGCCGCGGCGTCTTTGAAAGTCAGCAGGTAGACATGCGTGAAGCCGAGATTCTTTTTCTCCGGGCTGTTGTTGACGCCATGCTCGAAAGCGAGGATGCCGGGAATCTTGTCTTTCAATTGCCGGAAAGCCTCGGTCACCTGCTTGATCTGCGCCTCGCTGCTGCCGGGCTTAAACTTGAAGACGACGATGTGGCGAACCCTCTCTTTTTTGTCGGCTGCAACACTCATAACCAACACGCTCCCCAATGACAGTGCGGCCAGCACGGTCAACGTAAGGACTCTTCTCATCAACCTTCCACCTTATTTTTTGAAGCTGCAAGCGGTCACGTCGTACAAAGTACCGCCTTTGCCCCTGGCGCGCAACGACGGCAATGGATTATCAAATCGGCGCGGCTGCGGTAGAATTGTAAGGGGATGACAGCGCAGAGCTTCCAACAAGGAGTACTCAATAACCGCCAATGTCAAAACACCGATTCATTGTCTCGCTGGTTCTGATTTCACTCTTCTTCAGCTCGTTAAGCCCGAGCCGTTCGATTGCCGCGGCGCAGGACAAAGTCACGCCTTTCAGCAAAGCGGAGTTGCTGACGCTGCTGCGCCAGAGCGGGCAGCGCCACATGTCGCAGGGCGAGATCATCGAGCAACTGGAGCAGCGCGGCATCGCCTTTGCCGTAGACGAGCCAACCATCAATGAGCTGAAGCAAGCCGGGGCGCGCACCTTTCTGCTTGAATCCGTCCGGCGGCTCGGCAAGAATGGCGGCCACCCCGAATCCTACCCGACCGGGGTGAGCGACGAGGCCGGCGCTGAACGAGTGCAAGCCGATGATTTCGCGCGCCTGCCTTTGCTCGAACAGACGCGCCATTATGTGCTGGAAAGCGCCAGGGAGTTGCCCAACTTCATCGTCAATCAAACCGTCAGCCGCTACCTGCGCACGCCGGAATACAAAGACTGGAAACTGGATGACACGATAGAGGTCGAGATCACTTATCAAGCCGACCGCGGCGAACAGTTCAAGCTGCTGCGCGTCAGCGGCAAGCCGACGACGCAAACTTATGAAGAGCTGGGCGGCTCGACTTCGACGGGCGAATTCGGCTCGATGCTGATGGCGGTTTTCGTGCCGCAGTCGAAGGCGCAGTTCAAAGAAGTGCGTCATGAGACGTACCGCGGGCGGCCTACGGTCTTGTACGACTTTACGGTCAAGAAGGCCGACTCGAACGCGATCATTCAAGACAAGGAGTCCGGCCAGAAAACCATCGCCGGTTATAGCGGCAGCCTGTGGATCGATACGGAGAGCAAACAGGTGCTGCGCGTCGAAGTGGCTTACGAAGGAATGCCGCCGCGCTTCCCGATCAATATGTCAGAGAACGCCGTCGAGTATGACTGGGTGACTATCGGCGAGCAGCGTTACATGCTGCCCACCCGCGCCGAGCTGTTGATGGGGCGCGACAGCATTCACGTTTATACGCGCAACGTCATCGAGTTCCGCAACTATCACAAGTTCGAGGGCAAGATGAAGGTGCTGGATCAGTAACGCCGAGGCCGGCAACAAGGGGTGATTTTCGTATGAGCGGTCAGAACCGGAAAGAGATACGGCCAGGGCTTACAGTCGAGGTCGTCTTGAAAGCCGATCAGCGCACCGGCAAGCGGACGCGCGGCGTCGTCAAAGACATCCTCACCAAATCGCCGCATCATCCGCACGGCATCAAAGTCCGCCTGGAGAGCGGCGAGGTCGGCAGAGTTCAGGAGATCGTCGAATAACGCCGTTGCCATGTAGCGCAATCTGTTAGATTGCGCGAGCCAATGCGCAATCTAACAGATTGCGCTACACCCGATTGAAAACCGCTCTCGTGAAACCACTGCCCACAGACTTTGAGCCGGAGACGGTCACGATCCCCGCGGGCGACTTCCTGATGGGCTGTGACGGGGGAGCCGACAACGAGCGCCCGGCACATCGCGTGTGGGTTGATGGTTTCGCTATCGCTCGCACAGCCGTCACCAATCGCCTCTATCGTTGCTTCACCGAAGAGGCGGCGCGTGTTGCACCGCCTGCCTTCTTCGACGAAAAGTTCAACCACCCGGATCAGCCGGTCACTAGCGTCAACTGGTTTGACGCGGCGGATTACTGCGCCTGGCTCGCCGAGCGCACGGGCAAGCCGTACCGCCTGCCGACAGAGGCCGAGTGGGAGCGTGCCGCGCGTGGCGGCTTAGAGGGCAAGCTCTACACCTGGGGCGACGAGCCGCCGCAAAGTCAGTCGCATTACTTTACCTCGTGGCTCGACGGCCCGGAGCGCGTCGGGCGGCGCCGCCCGAACGGGTTCGGCCTCTTTGACGTCTCAGAGAACGTGCACGAGTGGTGCGCCGATTGGTATGACTCGCAGTACTATCGTGCGGCGGCGGCGCGCAATCCGCAAGGGCCGGCGTCGGGAACGCGCAAGGCGTCACGCGGCGGCTCGTGGCGTCACCAGATCAAGATTACCCGCGTCGCTGCGCGCAGCAGCATCCCTCCCGATTTTCGATACAGCGATTATGGTTTCCGCTGTGCCCTGAGTCTGTAGCAGGCGCTGCCTCGCCACGCATGGCGCGAAGGTTGCTTGTCAAGTAATCTATCCTTAGAGGTGTTCGGTAGCGATGCGAGAGCCAGGAGTGAAAAGGTTGACGATTCATTTGCTCGTCGCTACCTGTCTGCTGGCGGCCTTGATCGCCAGCGGCTGTCGCAAGGCACCGCGCTCGTTACAACCGCCGCCGCCCACGGTCGAAGCGCCGCTCGTTGATCCCTGGAAAGCCGCCGCTCACAAGGTCGAAGAAGATCGCGGCGAGCCGACGGGCCGCAAGGCGACGATCAACACGCCAGCCGAGTTGCAGCATTACAGCGACCGGCGGCGCTTTCTCGCCATTCAGGTCGCCGAAACCCACGAGCAACGCCTGGAGATGCCGCAAGATTATGCGGACCTCGCCCGGCTCATTCGCAAAGGCGAGCTGGTCGAGATGCCGCCGCTTGGCGACGATTACATTCTTTATGGCGTCGGCGGTAACGCCAGCGATGATGGCTTCATGCATTACGACCCCGCGACGGGTCAAAACATTCCGCTGTTTGCCAGCGACGACGAATTCAAGCGCGAAGCCGCGCGGCTGGATGAGTCATTGAAAGAGCCGCAGGCGCGGCTGGCCGATTTACAGAACCAGTTGCAGCGCGCGGGAAAGCGTGACCGCGCCCGCCGCCAATCGTTGACCAACCAGATTGCCGAAATTCACCGCGCGACAGAGGAGAACACGGCGCGCAAGAAACTGCTTGACTCCTTCTATCTGAACCGCGACCGGCGGCGCGAGATGGCCGATGATTATCAAACGCTCGCCCAGCTTGCCGCGGACTTCAACGGCAAATCTTATAACCTGGACGACGCGGCATCGCGGCGCGCTTTCAAGGTGCGGCTGCTCAGTTATCTGCGCCCGCCGGCGCGTGACGTGCTGCTTGAGATCGCTCACGAGTACAAGACGACATTCAATCGCCCGCTGCCGATCACTTCGATGGTGCGCCCTGAGCAGTATCAACGGCGGCTCGGCGAGAAGAACCCGAACGCCACGCGCATCAGCACGCCGCCGCATGCGACGGGGCTGGCTTTTGATGTCTATAACTTTTTCATGACGGCTACGGAGCAAGACTACCTGATGGCGGTCATTGCCCGAATGAAGGATGCCGGTCGCGTCGAGGCTTTGCGCGAGAACCGCGACCACATCCATGTCTTCGCTTTTGCCGACGGCGCGCGGCCTGATGAAAAGCTCATCGCCAGCTCGTTGAGTGAAACCGGCAGCCAGCTGGCTGCCGCCAGCAAGGCGCGAAAAGCGACGCAGACCAAGCCCGCGCACGCGGCTCGCAATGGCGGCAAGACTCGCAATGGCGGCAAGCGCCACGCGGCGGCGGCGCCGTCGCGCAAGCACCGGCATTAGGGTGAATGGCTAAGGAGCGACTCGATAAACTGGTCGTTGAACGCGGCCTGGCCGAGAGCCGGACGCGGGCGCAGGCGTTGATTCTGGCCGGCCATGTGCTGGTCGCCGAGCAGCGCGCCGACAAGCCCGGCCAGATGATCGATGCGGCGCTTGAGATACGCCTCAAAGGCGAGCTGCCGCGCTACGTCGGCCGCGGCGGCTTGAAGCTCGAAGCGGCGCTGCGCGAGTTTCATATCGATCCGAGCGACCGCACCTGCATCGATGTCGGCGCTTCGACCGGCGGCTTCACCGATTGTTTGCTGCAACATGGCGCGGCGCGCGTGTGGGCGATTGATGTCGGCCACAACCAACTGGCGTGGAAGATGCGCCAGGATGCCCGCGTCGTCGTCATCGAAGGCCAGAACGCCCGCGACCTCGACCCTCTTCAGTTCCCTGCCCTCTTCGATCTGGCAACCATAGATGTATCGTTCATCTCGCTGGCGAAGATATTCCCGGCGCTCGCCGCGTGCCTTGCCGATGGCGCGGCGGTCATTGCGCTCGTCAAGCCGCAGTTTGAAGTCGGGCGCGGCGAAGTCGGGCGCGGCGGCATCGTCACCGACGCGCAGAAGCATCGGCGCGTGCTCTACGACATCGCTCGCGCCGCGGCATCAATGAGCCTGTTGCCGGTTGCCGTGATCGAATCGCCGATCCTCGGGGCTGAAGGCAATCGCGAGTTCTTGATGCATTTGCAAAAGACCGGCGTGGCGCAAGCCATGCAACCAACGGTTGAAGCGCAGATCATCGCGCTGACGCCCTGAATCTCTGCGGTTATCGCGACGAAGGCGCTGGCAGCCCTGCTTTACAAGGTGGGGCTTTCCGACTACTATTACTTGACCCTGCCGCCTGTCCATCTCAGACGCGAAATCGGCTCAACGCGGAGAGGGCAACCGAAATCATGTTCCATCAATTCATTCAGGAGAATTCATGAAGAAACGACCGCTTTCAAGTGTGCTGGGCATCATATTGCTCACCGCCGTTTGCGCGCCAGCTTCAATGTTGTTCGCGGCCCGTGCCGCTAATCCGAAAGCCAATACGAACCAGCCGGCCGGTGCGAGTCGGCCGGCCCAGGCCAGCGTTTACAAGTTCAAAGAAGCCGGCATTCAATTCACCGTTCCGGCTGGATGGGAAGCCAAAGCCGAAGAAGGCGCGGTCAAGGTCTCGCCCAAGAGTGGCGGCATGGCGCAGATTGCTTTCATCGCCCTACCGATCAGTAAGGATATGAGTGATGAAGATCGCGCCGACCTGTTTAATACGATTGTCGAAAAGAGCAAGCCTGCCGGCGCGAAGCTGGGCGATTATGTCGCCAATGAAACGATGGGCGGAATGCGCGTGTCGCTGCGCCCCTACGAAGGCAAGAACAATGGCCATGAGGTGCAAGGAATATATTTTCTGCTGAGCGCCGAAAAGATGGTCTCTATTGTCCTGGTCATCGACAAAGCCGCCGGCGAGGCTCTGAACACCGACGCGGAAAACATCATCAACAGCGTCAAGAAGATCGAATAAGCGCCGACAACGCCGCGGCTCACTTGAGTGGCAGCGGCTTGCGGATCAAGGGCAGCGCCTGCCGGCTGCCCTTTTATTTTATTGCCAGCCTGGGAGCGCGGGCATCTTGCCCGCAAGCTGCGCGCATGCGAAAGACCGGCGGGCGAGACGCCCGCGCTCCCAGGCCATCGCCAATCGAAAACTGCTCTAGTGCCGGCCAGAGAGTCGGCTATAATGAGACGCTGATTGAAACCTGCGGATGATTGCCCATGCGAGCCATCCTCACTTATCTGGTTGGAAGCGACAAAGGACGGCGCGAGCGCTTCGATAAAGAGCGCATCTCGATTGGTCGCGCGCCCGACAACGACCTGCGCTTTAGCGACGGCCAGCGGCGCGTGTCGTCGCACCACGCCGCTATTCTGAGACGCGGTGATGGCTTTCTGCTGCAAGACCTCGGCTCGACCAACGGCACCATGATCAACGGACGCCGGGTCATCACCAGCGAGCTGAATCACGACGACATGATTGAATTCGGCGCCGGCGGGCCGCTGCTGCGCTTCGGCGTCGAGCTTGACGAAAGCGAGCAGGCTGCCGCGGCTGCGGCAAGTGGGGACGCGACGCCGACGGTCAAGCGGCCCACGACCGACCGTTTATCGCCGCCCATGCCGCGCCCCAACGGCTGGCTGGTCACGGCCATCGTCGTCGCGATGTTGATGGGCGCAGGTGGCGGCGTGCTCTTATCGATGCGCCTGCCGGTGCGCTCGAACAACGAAGAGATGAGCTTTGCCGAAGTCGCCGAGCAGACCCGCCCGGCGGTCGTCTTCATCCGCGCAGAGTTCGAGCTGGTGGACGAGAACGGCGAAGTCAAGCAGACCGACGCCCGCACAGGCTCAGGCTTCGTCATTTCTGCGAGCGGCCTGATTGTCACCAACCGTCATCTGGTGCGCGACTGGGAATATAACAAACCGCCGCAAGAGTGGACGGGCCGATTGTCGCGGCTCGAAGTCATTCAGTCAGGCCAGCGGCGCGAAGACGCCATCCCGGCTGAAGTCTACCGCGTTGCCAAAGACGCCATCGAGCCCGACGTGGCCATCCTGCGCGTCAAGTCGCCGCAACTGCGCTTCGTGCGCGGCGTCGAACCCGACTTGAGCAAGGTCAGCCAGGGCGAAGATGTCGTCGTGATCGGCTATCCGTTCGGACTTGATCTGTTGAAGCAGACGCACGACGAGCAGGTCGAGCCGTCGCTTTCAACCGGCATCGTCAGCCGCATCGGCCAGGACTTCATTCAACTGAACCTGCGGGCTTATCATGGCAACAGCGGCGGGCCTGTGCTGAACCGCAGAGGCGAAGTCATCGGCATCCTGACGGCGAACGTCACCAGCACACAGGACATCGCGCTCGGAACCCCCATCAACGCCGCGCTCGAATTGATCCGCAACCCGGCAACCCTCAGCGCCCGCGAGGCGCTCAGCGAAAGGATTCAGCATGACCAGTGAAAAACAACCGGCCACAGAGCGCCGAACCTATGAGCCCTTCACCCCGCCGCGCCGCGTGCTGCTCGGCCCCGGCCCCAGCCCGGTCGAAGAGCGTATCTTGCAGGCGATGGCCGCGCCCTTGTTGGGCCACCTCGACCCCGTCTTCCTGCGCTGCATGGACGAGATTCAAGAACTGCTGCGCTTTGTCTTCGAGACCGCGAACCGCGTGACCATCCCCATCTCGGCGACCGGCAGCGCCGGCATGGAAGCGGCGCTCGTCAACCCTATCGAGCCGGGTGATGAAGTCGTCGTCTGTATCCACGGCGTCTTCGGCGAGCGCATGCTAGACATTGTCGGGCGCTGCGGCGGTCGCCCGACGGCGGTGCGCGCCGAGTGGGGCACAGCCATTGACCCGGAACAGGTTCGCGCGGCGCTCGCGTCGTGCAGTAAACCGAAGGCTGTCGCCATCGTTCACGCAGAGACTTCGACAGGCGTGCTGCAAGACTTAAAAGGGCTGAGCGGGATGGCGCACGATCACGGCGCGCTATTGATCGTTGACGCGGTGACCTCGCTCGGCGGCCATCCCGTAGGCGTTGACCGCAACGGCATTGACGTCTGTTATTCGGGGACGCAGAAATGTCTGGGAGCGCCGCCGGGACTTGCGCCGGTGACATTCTCGGAGCGCGCCCTTGAAGTCATTCGCAATCGCCGGGCGAAGGTGCAGAGCTGGTATCTTGACATCTCGATGGTCGAAAAATACTGGGGCGGCGAGCGCACGTATCATCACACGGCGCCGATCTCGATGAACTACGCGCTACGCGAAGCCCTGCAAATCGTCTACGAGGAAGGGCTGGAAGCGCGCTGGGCACGGCACGAGCGCAACCACCGCGCCCTGGTTGCCGGCGTCGAAGCAATGGGGCTTGCGATGAACGTCGCGCCGCCCGACCGGCTGTGGAGCTTGAACGCCGTGCGCGTCCCCGATGGCGTAGACGACGGGCGCGTTCGAGCCCGCTTGTTGAACGACGACAACATCGAAATCGGCGGCGGGCTCGGGCCGTTGAAAGGCAAGATATGGCGCATCGGCCTGATGGGCTCTGGCAGCGCACGCCAAAATGTGCGGCTGGTGCTGGACGCCTTGCAGCGGGCGCTTCAGGCCGAAGGCTTCGCTTGCGCCTCGGGTGCCGAGGCCGCCGAGCGCGTCTATGAATCCGGAGCCGCAAGCTAGAGTGAGGCTTGATCGGCTTGCTATACTTGAGAAACCGCGTCGCGAGGGGAGAGGAGACTTATGGCGCTCGGAGGAGTCGCACTGCATCACGTCAACGTCACCGTGCCGCCTGAGCGGGAGGCCGAGGCGAAGCATTTCTATGGCCGTGTCCTCGGCCTAGAAGAGATCTATAAGCCCGACGCGGCGCTTTCGCGCGGCGCGTGGTATCAGCTCGGCGCCGCGCAATTGCACCTCTCTATCGAAGCCGCACAGCCGCCGAGCCGGCGACACGTCTGTTATCAGGTTGACGATGTCGAGGCTGCCGAGCGCCACTTCCGCGACGCCGGCATCGAGGTCCTCGATGACGAGCGCCCCATCAAGGGCATCAAGCGTTTCTTCCTGCGCGACCCCGGCGGCAACCGCATAGAGATTACCGGGGGGGCTTCGGAGAATTAAGCTATGGCAGATTCCGCCAAACGTAAGGAAAAAAATCAGGCGCAAGAGGCAGCCAAAGTGGCGCTGCCGCCGACGCTCTTTCTCAACCGCCAGCTGCTGTTCAACCGCGAGCTGAGCTGGCTCAACTTCAACGCTCGCGTCCTCGAAGAGGCGCTCGACAAATCGCACCCGCTGCTTGAGCGCTTGAAGTTCCTGGCCATCTTCTCGACCAACCTCGACGAGTTCTTCATGATCCGCGTGTCGGGTTTGAAGCAGCAGATCGAAGAGGGCATCACCGAATTGTCGTTCGACGGGCTGACGCCGGGGGCGCAGCTGAAAGTCATCGCCGACCGCCTGCACCCGATGCTCGCCGATCAGATGCGCTGCCTGAAAGACGACATCCTGCCGGAACTGGTGGCGCGCGACATCACCGTCACGCCCTACCGGGCGCTCTCGGATCGCGAGCGCCGCGGCCTGAACGATTACTTCTTGCAAAACGTCTTCCCGGTCTTGACGCCGCAGGCCGTAGACCCGAGCCACCCATTCCCTTACATCTCGAACCTCAGCCTGAACCTCGGCGTGATGATCGAGCCATCTGATGGATTGGACGACCCGCTCTTGATGACCGGGCCGCGCTTTGCGCGCGTCAAAGTGCCGCCGCTGGTGCCGCGCCTCGTCCCCGTCGGCGATTCGGGCACCGAGTTCACGCTGCTTGAAGAACTGGTCGCTGCCAACATTCACAACCTCTTCCCCGGCATGAAGATTGGCGAGGTTCACGCCTTTCGCGTGACGCGTGACGCCGACATTGAAATCCGCGAAGACGAAGCCAACGACCTGCTGCGCACGCTCGAACAGGAGCTGCGCCGTCGCCGCCGCTTCGGCAGCGTCGTGCGCCTGGAAGTCGTCGCCACCATGCCTCCCGATATGGTGGCTTATCTTACCAATTCGCTCGACCTGACGAGCGATGATGTTTATGTGATTGATGGCCCGCTGAATGTGCCCGACCTGATGGCGCTCTACAAGCTCGAACGCCCGGAGCTGAAAGACAAGCCGTTCATCGCTTCGATCCCGGCGGCGCTGCGCTCGAACGAGCCGATCTTTGACGTCATCAAGCGCCAGGACTTGCTCGTGCATCACCCGTACAACTCGTTTTCGACGGTCGTCGATTTCATCGGCAGCGCCGCCATAGACCCTGACGTTTTAGCCATCAAGATGACGCTCTACCGCACGGGGCAGGATTCGCCCATCGTCCGCGCCTTGATGGAAGCCAGCGAGCGCGGCAAGCAGGTAGCGGTGCTGGTCGAATTGAAAGCGCGCTTTGACGAAGAGAGCAACATCGGCTGGGCGCGGCGGCTGGAGCAGGCGGGCGTCCATGTGGTTTACGGCCTGCTCGGACTGAAGACGCATTGCAAGCTGGCGCTGGTGGTGCGCCGCGAAGGCGACTCGCTGCACCGTTATGTCCACCTCGGCACGGGCAACTATAACGCCACGACGGCGCGCATCTACACGGACCTCGGGTTGTTCACCGCCAACGAGCAGATCGGCGCCGACGCGACCGACCTGTTCAACTTCCTGACCGGCTACTCGCGGCAGACCGAATACCGCCGCCTGATGGTTGCGCCGGTGAACATGCGCGAGCAGGTCGCCGAATTGATTGACCGCGAGATCGAGCACCAGAAAGCCGGGCGACCGGCGCGCATCATCGCCAAGATCAACAGCCTGACCGATACCAAGGTGATCCGTCACCTCTATGAAGCGTCGCAGGCCGGCGTACAGATCGATCTGCTGGTGCGCGGCGTCTGCTCGCTCAGGCCGGGGGTGCCGGGGCTTTCCGATAAGATTGAAGTCGTCAGCATCGTCGGACGCTTTCTTGAGCATAGCCGCATCATCTATTTCGAGAACGGCGGCGACGAAGACATCTACATCGGCAGCGCCGACTGGATGCAGCGCAACCTGGATCGCCGCGTCGAAATCCTCGTGCCCATCGAAGACCCGCGATTGAAGCACCATCTGAAGAACGAGGTGCTCGACGTCTGCCTGCGCGACAACGTCAAGGGGCGGCGGCTGTTGTTGAACGGCAACTATCAGCGCATCATCCCGCCCGAAGGCAGCGAGCGGCTGAATTCGCAGACCTACTTCATGGAGCATTACAGCGCCATTCACGACTGAGGCAACGATGCGGCGGACGACTGAGGCGAGCGAACGGGCAGGCGGCGCGGGGATTCGTACCTTCGTCTGCATCGAAGTTCCGCCGACCGTCAAAGCACGCATCGAAGCGTTGCAAGGCAGCCTGCGCCGCAGCGGTGTGCCGATCAGTTGGGTCAAGCCGGCGAATATTCATCTGACGATCAAATTCCTGGGCGATGTGGCGGCTTCACGAATCGCCGACGTCAGCCGCGCGGTCGCGCGCGCTTGTCAGGCGGTCTCCGCCTTCGACATCACGGTCACGGGGGCGGGCTGTTTCCCTTCTCTGAAAAGTCCGCGCGTGCTTTGGGTCGGGCTCGACCCGATGCCCGACACCTTGCGCCGCTTGCACGCCAACATCGAAGCCGAGCTTGAGTGCGAGGGCTTTGCGCGCGAGGCCCGACGCTTCGCGCCGCACCTGACGATGGCCCGCGTCCGCGATCCCTTCAAAGCCCGGCCCACGGTCGAAGCGTTGCTGGCCGCAGGCTTCGCCGCCGAAACCTTTTCTGCGACGGAAGTCATCGTGATGCGCAGCGACCTACACCCTTCCGGGTCAATCTACGCCCCGCAGGCGGTCGTTCCTCTCTCCGCCGAATAACCGCTATAATACTTCATCTGAGCACTCCATCAGAAAACCATTGGGAGCGAGTGAATGGCTAAAGTAGAGATTGTTGCCGTCGTCGTAACGATCAGTGACTCGGCAGCGCGTGGCGAGCGCGAAGACCGATCAGGCCCGGCGGTGGTTGCCGAGCTGGAAAAGCTCGGCGCGCGCATTGCGGCGACCGAAATCATCAGCGATGATCGCGAAGTCATCGCCGCGCGCCTCAGACATTTCGCCGACGGCGGCGCGGTCAATCTCATCTGCACGACCGGCGGCACCGGCTTTGCCCCGCGTGATAACACGCCCGAAGCGACGCGCGAGGTGATCGAGAAGGAAGCGCCGGGACTTGCCGAGTTGATGCGTATGCGCAGTCTTGAAGCGACGCCGCTCGCGCCGCTATCGCGCGCCGTCTGCGGCATTCGCGGCAGCACGTTGATCGTCAACCTGCCGGGCAGCACGCGCGGCGCGACTCAGAACTTCACCGCCATTCGCAGCTCGCTGCCGCACGCCATCGGCTTGCTCACCGAACAGTCGCGCAAGTGCGCCAGTTGAATGTGGCGCAAGGCGGTTAGCTTGCGCCACAACGGAGAACCAGGGGAATGGGATCACAGCCGGATAAACTGATTCATGCCATCGCTGCCGACAATCAATTACGCTGCATGGCCGCCGTCACCACGCGACTGGTCGGCGAGGCCTGCCGCCGCCATCAAACCTTTCCGACCGCCTCGGTCGCTCTAGGCCGCACGCTGACCGGCGGCTTGCTGCTGGGCGCGGGCGTCAAAGACCTTGAGAAGATCACTGTCCATTTCCACTGCGATGGCCCTATCGGCAATATCATCGCCCAGGCCGACCCGGCGGGACGCGTGCGCGGCTACGTCACCAACCCCGAAGCCGATACGACGTTGGCCAACGCGCTCGGCAAATTCGACGTGCGCGCCATCGTCGGCGGCGGCACACTCTTTGTCACGCGCGACGCGGGGTTCGAGATCGGCCTGCACAAAGACGCCTACCGCGGCTCTGTGCCGATCACTTCGGGCGAGATCAGCGAAGATATCGCTTACTATCTGGCCAAGTCCGAGCAGATTCCGTCAGCGGTGAGCCTCGGCGTGCTGATGTCGGTTGCCCCATCGGCCAGCGACGACGCGCCCGAATTCACGCTTGACCGGCTGCGAGTTGTGGCAGCCGGCGGTTACATCATTCAATTGCTGCCGAGCGCCGACGAGGAACTGATTCGGCAGGTCGAGCAGACGATTGCGCGAGCGCCGGCTTCGACCGAAATGATCAAGATGGGTTTCACGCCGGAAGCGATGCTGCGCGAGGCGCTTGGCGGCCTCGACCTACAGGCGCTGGAGGAGCGCGAGCCGAGCTTTTACTGCCAGTGCTCGCGCGAGCGCGTTTTGCAGATCATCTCGTCGCTGGGCCGCGAAGAGGTCGAAGACATGCTGGCGAAAGAAAACGGCGCGGAGCTGATCTGCCATTATTGTAACGAAGCCTACCAGATCACCGGCGACGAGCTGACCGGGATTCTCGCCGCCGAGTGAACCGCTGTGGTACCGCACAGGGGAGGTTGGTTGATGCGCGCAAGAAAGGTTCATTCTCACAGGCTCCGCCGGCTCGCCTGCCGGGCCGTGCTTATCGCCGCTGCCCTGCTCTGCCTGCAATCGGCGCCGTCGTCCGGCGCGACGTTCAGCAATGATCCGGAGCCCGCTCCGATTGTCGAGCGCAAGCTGGAGGTAGCGGACTTTACACTGAAGACGACCGACGGGCGCGCCTTCAACTTGCGCGAGTATGCGCAGGACAAGCCGCTGGTCATCGTTGCCTACGTCGCCGGCTGGTGCCCCAACAGCAACCGTAACGGGCACATCTTGAAGCGGCTTTATGATAAGTACCATCAGCGCGGCCTGGGCGTGGTCGTCGTGATGGAATACTCCGACCCGGGCGAGATCAGTATTCACATTAACCGCATCGGCATCGATTATCCGGTGGTTGTCGAAACCAGCCGCCAGGGCCAGCGCAAAGATTCGCAGCATTACAAGTACCGCCGACAGGCGGATGATCGGCGCAAGTGGGGCACGCCGTTTTATGTGCTGATTGATTCGCGCGACATTGAAAGGGCGGCGGCGAGCCCCGTGCTTGCGCGCCGCGTCTGGACGGTTTCAGGCGAGATCGTCGAATCCGAGGCCGAAGCGTTTATCGAAAATCATCTGGCAGCAAAATAGAGCATCCTTAACCGCAGAGGTCGCAGAGGGGCGCAGAGGATTGATTCAGCCTCTGCGCCCCTCTGCGACCTCTGCGGTTAGTCTATTCAGGCTTCACTCACAAGTCGGGTTAGCCCAACCGCTTGATCACTTCCTTGACCAGCGCGCCGTAGTCTTCGGCGGCATCGCTGCCCGACGCATATTCAAAGACAGACTTGTGCGCTTCCTGCGAGTAATCGATCTCGGCGCGCTCGCGGATCAGCGTCTTGAGCAGGCGGCTCTTAAAGAATTTTTTCGCGTCCTGGCGCACCATCTCCGGCCCCGCCTTGCGCGTCGTGTAGAAGGTCAGCACGATACCCGTGCGGTCGCCAGCGATGTGCGCGTCGCGGGCGTGCGTGTCGATGAACTCGACCATCTGCTCAATCGAGCGCAGGCCGAGCCACGTCGCCATGCAGGGGATCAGCAGATAATCCGCCTGCGACAGCGCCACAGAGGTCATGCGCCCGAACTCCGGCGGGCAGTCGAAGAGGATGAAATCATACGCGTCGTCGAGCGCCCCGAGCACCCGCTTGAGCGGCGCGGCAAGGTCGCGAAAGTTCTCGGCGTCCGTTGCCACCTGCGATAGCCGGCGCCCGCCGCTGGGGATGAGCGAAACGGTTTCGCGCACCGCAATCGGCTCGACTTTGCCGCCATCAATCGCCGCGGCCAGCGTCTGCCGCGACTCCTCGACTTCAGCAATGAAGCGCAGATTGTCTTGCGGGTCGCAATCGATCAGTAAGACGCGCGCGCCGGCCAGGCTCAGGCCGAAGCCGAGATTCCATGTCGTTGTCGTTTTTCCGGTGCCGCCTTTCGACGCGGCAATGGCGATGCGCTTGCTCATCTGATTTGCCTCATTATGACCGCCGAGGCGGGTGGGCGGCCATTGCGATAAAGATTACTTTTCCAGCGCCGTGGCGACTGGCGCCGGCGGCAGGTCGGGCGCCGGGTCGCGCTGCAACTCGCGCTCGAATTGTTCGGGATGAACCGGGCCGGCCTGTCCCTGCAAGTTCTTGTAAGCGACGAAGTGGTTGTAAACGACGATCATCAAGCCGAGGAAGGGGATCGATAGGAAGACGCCCACCAGCCCGCCAAGCTCGGCGCCCGCCAGGATCGCTACGATGATGACAAGCGGGTGCATCTCGATGCCGTGGCCGACGATGCGCGGATAGATGATGTAATCCTGGGTGATGCGCAGCACCGCCAGGAAGCCGAGAACCAGCAGAGCTTTCTTGAACGACACGGTGATCGTCAGGACGAAGGCGATGACGGCGAAGACCAGCGGCCCGATCATCGGCAGGAACTCTAGCAGCCCGGAGATCAGGCCCAGGACGATGGCAATGGGCGAGCCGATCACCGATAACCCGATGGTCACCAGCACGGCGATCTCGACGCAGGCGGTGATCTGCGCGCGGATGTAGGCCGCCAACGTCCGGCTGACATCCAGCAAGAGCCAGTGCATGCGCTTGCGTAGCCGCTCGTTCGGCAGCAGCGCGACCAGCCCCTGCTCGATGCGCGCGGCGTCTTTCAGCAGGAAGAAAGCAAAGATGGGCACCAGCACCAGCCATAACAGATAAGTGACATAGCTTACAGAGGCAAGCAGAACGTCGCCGAGCCAGGTGCCGACCGATTCAAGCAGGTGGCCGGTGCGCGTCTGCAAGTCGTCGCGCCATTGCTGTGGCAGCCGCAGGTGGCGCAGCCAGATGGTGACGTCGTTGAAGGTGCTGGTGGCGGACTTCTGATACGCCGGCCACTGCGACTTGAGCAACTCGACCTGATCGCTGACCAGCGGCGATAGCAATTGAATCGCCAGCGCCAGGAACAGGCCGATGACCAGATAGACCAGGAGAATGGCCAGGCTGCGCGGCAGCTTCAGCTCGCGCTTGCCGAAGTAAACCGGCTGCTCGGCGAGGCGCACCAGCGGGGCAATCAGGTAACAGAAGAAGATGGCGATGATTAACAGCAGCAGGACGGTGCTGAGCTGATAAAGCAGCCAGAGCCCGCCGATCACCGCCGCGAGCGTTAGAAAGACGCGCGCAATAACTCGCGTCCAGACGCGAACCATGACGGACTGTTCGAGCGCTTTCTCTTCCAAACTCTCCTCCTACAGTGACGAGGCGACGCGCTTCTGCGGTCAGTATAACATATCGCCCGATGCCGCCAAGTCGGGCCGTCCAGGCCGCGCCGGCAGGCGCTAGAAACGCTTTCTGATTGTTTGATATAATCCCTAGCGGATCAGTGATCCCGGCCATTCAAGGCGCCCGAGGCAAACAGAACCATCCTCAATCGTGGTTGTAAGGGAGTACCATGAAGGAACCAAGGCAAGCTGAAGAGCAGACTTCGACGGAGACGATCACGCCGGCACATCACCGGCGCGTGGTGATGGTGTTGGTCGCGCTGCTGTGCCTGTCGGTCGGCATCGCCGTCGGCGCGGTGCTGCGCGGCGCCAGCCTGGCGCGCGGCACCGACAGCCACCTGTCGCCCGGCAACCCGAGGGCGGCGATGGACGCGCTATCCGCGTCTTTCGCCCGCGTCGCTCAGGAAGTCGAGCCCTGCGTCGTCAACATCAAGATGAGCAATGGCTACCAGCTCGAGGGCACCGGCTCAGGCGTCATCGTCAATCCCGACGGCTACATTCTGACCAACGCCCACGTCGTCAACGGCGCGACGCGCCTGCGCATCAAGCTGAGCGACGGCAGCGAAAGCGAGGCCAAAGTGATCGGGGTTGACCAGCAAACCGACCTGGCGGTCATCAAGATCGATGTGAAGCGGACGCTGCCGGCAGCCCGCCTCGGCGATTCCGACAAGCTGGCGGTCGGCGACTGGGTGCTGGCCATCGGCTCGCCCTTCGGACTTGAGCAGACGGTCACCGCCGGCATCATCAGCGCCAAAGATCGCGACACCGAGCAGGGCTCGACCCCCTTCCAGAAATTTCTACAGACCGACGCCGCCATCAACCCCGGCAACAGCGGCGGCCCGCTGGTCAATCTTGCCGGCGAAGTCATCGGCATCAACACGCAGATCGCGACCAGCACCGGCGCTTATAGCGGCATCGGCTTCGCGCTGCCGGCTTCGACCGCCGCGGACACCTACACCCAGTTGATCGCCAGCGGTCGGGTGCGGCGCGGTTACCTGGGCGTCGAGCTACAAGAGCTGACGCCGCAAATCGTCCGCGTCAACAGGCTCGCCGAAAGCCAGGGCGTCGTCATCAAAGACACGCTCGGCGAAGCGAGCCCGGCCCTGCGCGCCGGCATGCGCAGCGGCGACGTCATCACCAGCATCAATAATCAAAAGGTCAAAAGCATCCGCGAGCTGATCCGCAAGATCGCCGCCTTGCCTGTGGGCAGCGTGGCGAACATTACTTACATTCGCGCCGGCGAAATCCGCAACGCCGCGGTCACGCTTGAAGAACGCCAGGAGAAGAGTGGCGACCGCCAGGAGATGCGTTTGCTGCCGACCGACCCGCGCAACCCGCGCGGCCCGCAGGATAAAAACGGCCGCCCCGAGCGGGCGAAGCCGAAGCCGACGCTCGGCATCAATGTGCGGACGTTGACCCCGGAGATTGCCCGGCAGGCCGGCCTCGAAGGCACGCACGGCGCGTTTGTGATGAGCGTTGATCCGGGCAGCGTCGCCGACGAGAACGGCCTCGCGCAGGATGACTTGATTGTCGAAATCAACAATCGTCCGGTCACCTCGGCGGATGATTTCCAGCGCATTATCCGCGAGCTGCACAGTGGCGACGATGTGGTCATCAAGGTGCTGCACCGCCCGCAGTCGGAAGCCATTCGCCGCGCCTGGATCGTTTCGTTGACCATGCCCTGAGATGACTGACTGTGACGAGTAACAAGTAATGCGGTTTAGATTACCAAGCTTCTGATTTGTTGCGTCTTTCTTGTTACTCGTCACTTGCGGCCTGCCGCCGTTCCATTCTGCTTGACCCTGGAAATCCGCCTATTGTACACTCCGTGTTGCGAACACAGCATTTAGGTGAAGAGCAAGTTCGGAGGTTCAAAAACCGCCATTGCTCGACGTATCAAGCACACCCCTCGATTAATGAGTCCGTTCGCGGCTTGTTGGTCAATTAAGAGCAACTCTTATGTTCGAGAGCACGTCACCGCTGAAGTGTTACTGCTCAGGGAAAATTCCGCTCAAAAGGTCACAAGGAGGTCTCTGTGAGCTTCAAAATAGGCGAGAAGGTTGTTTACCCCAACCACGGTATCGGCGTCATCGAAAAGATCACCACCGCTGAGATTGCAGGAAATCAAAGCAGCTTCTATCTTCTGCGCCTCAAGGCAACCGAATCCACCGTCATGGTGCCGATTGCCAACGCGGTTGAAATCGGTCTCCGCTCTCCCATCGATAACCACCAGTGCGACAAATTACTGAAGGCCCTTTCAGCCGATTTCGTCAGCCCGCCGGTGGATTGGAAAGATCGCTATAAGGAATTCCTTGAACGGATGAAGACCGGCGACATCTTCAACGTCGCTGAAGTCTTAAAGACGCTCACGTATCTCTCCCTCAGCAAGCCGCTCTCGTTCCGCGAGAAGCGCATGCTGGAACGCGCCCGCTATCTCGTGGTCTCGGAGTTGGCAACGGTCTGTCGCAAGACGGAATGCCTGGTCGAGCCGATGGTGGACGAAGCGCTGCGGAAGTCGTGCTCGAAGCACACGCGCACCGTGCCGGTGGCCAAGACGTTTAAGCCATCGAGCGCCGTGACGGCTCACTGAAGCGTTTCATTTAGGATTGAAGCCCGGCCCGCTTCGATCCTCTTCGAACGACAATTTAAGCCCACTGCTTGCCAGCGAAGCCTCGGTCGCCCTGGGTGTGGTGTGCCATAAGCCACGACCCACGGTCACCGGCTGGTTTCGCGTGAAGGCTGGTATATGTAAGCGGGCGAAGATAAGTCTTCGCCCGCCGAGGTGTCGTGTGGGCTGAATCAAACTAGCGGCTTTGCGGCGACTCGCCGCTCGCTGGACGGGCGGCGAGTCGCGCCTTGATCCACTCGACGCGGCGCGGCGCCCACTCGACTTGTTGAATCACTTCTTCGAGGTTGCGCAGGAATTCGGGCAGTTGGACCAACTCGCGGAGATCAGCGATGAACGGCTCGAGGAGCGTCCAGACGCCGATCAATTCGCCCGCCGATTCCAGCAGCAGGCCGGCGTCGAGCGGCCCGCGCACCGCGAACGACGCCGCCATATCCCAGTAGGAGATCACCATTCGGAAGGCCGTGTTGTTCGGATGGTCGGGCATTAGCACAGCCTTCACGTCGTCGAAAGTCTGCGGGCGGAACTCGGAGGCGAACCACTGGCGGGCCTCGCGCATCTTGGGTTCGCGGCGCAGCTCGTAGAGCCTGAGAATAAGATTAGCATCTTCGTAAGTCGCTTTGGATTCGCTAGTCATTTTATACCTCCCGTTGCTGTAGGGTGTGATGCTGAAAGTTCGCGTCATCCCGCTCTGGGTAGTCGCTGCGATAGTGCGCGCCGCGTGACTCGTGCCGCGAGAGCGCCGCCTCGGCGACCAGACGCGCCAGCGTCACAAAGTTCCACGAGCGCGTATTGAGCGGGCGCGCCGCAATGGCTTCCAATTCGGCAATCGCGTCTTTAAGCGTCTGCTCATTGCGCACGATGCCGACCTTGTCCCACAGTACCCGCTTGACTTCGGCACGCGTCGGGTCGTCAATGCGCCAGTCGGCCTTCTCGCCGATGTCCCAATCGCGCGGCTCGGCGGATTCGATGGCAGCCGCCGCTTCACCAGCCGCCGCTTCGCCGGCACGTGCCCCGAAGACCAATCCTTCGAGCAATGAATTCGACGCCAATCGATTCGCGCCGTGGACGCCTGTGCAGGTGACTTCGCCGGCGGCGTACAGCCCGGCAATCGAAGTTCGCCCAAACGTGTCCGTGCGCACGCCGCCCATCGTGTAGTGCGCCGCCGGGCTCACGGGGATCAGGTCGCGCGTGATGTCTATGTTGTACATCAAGCAAGTGTGGTAAATCTTCGGGAAGCGCCCGCGCACGAACTCGCGGTCGAGGTGGCGCATATCGAGCCAGACATGCGGCGCGTTGGTGCGCGCCATCTCGAAGTGAATGCCGCGGCTGACCACGTCGCGCGGCGCCAGTTCTGCCCGCGGATCGTAACTCGGCATGAAGCGTTCGCCATCGAGGTTGATCAGATGGCCGCCTTCGCCGCGCAAGGCTTCCGAGATCAGAAAGCGCGGCGCGTTCGGCACGCAAAGCGCCGTCGGGTGGAACTGAATAAATTCCATGTCGGCCATCACCGCGCCGGCGCGATACGCCATCGCCATGCCATCGCCGGTCGCGACATCCGGGTTCGTCGTGTGCAGATACAACTGCCCGGCGCCGCCCGTAGCCAGAACGACGGCCCGCGCATAGAGGGCGCGGATCAGGTTGGTCGCCGGCTCGACAAAGGTGACGCCAACGCAACGACCGTCCTTGACGACGAGCGATTGCGTGCAAGCATGCGGCAGGTATTCGATGTTTGAAAACTTCTTCGACCAGGCGACCAGGGCGCGAACGATCTCGCGGCCCGTCGCATCGCCGCGCGCGTGCAGAATGCGCGAGCGCGAATGCGCCGCCTCGCGTGTGAAAGAGAGCTGGCCATCTTCGCGGTCGAACTCGGCGCCATGCTCGATCAACTCGGTGATGTAATGCGGCCCCTGCTCGACGAGGATATGCACGGCCTCGGCATCGCAGAGTCCCGCGCCCGCATCGAGCGTGTCCTGATAATGCAGCTCGATGGCGTCGTCATCGCTCAAGACGACGGCCACGCCGCCTTGCGCGTATTCGGTATTCGATTCGGTAATCTGATCTTTTGTGAGCACCGCCACATGCCCGAAGCGGGCGAGCGCGACCGCCGCCCGAAGCCCGGCGATGCCGCTGCCGACGACGATGAAATCAGTCTCTTCGGTCATAGCCCATCAGTTGCGCGCCGTTTACATATTGCGGTAGTTCGGCCCGCCGCCGCCTTCGGGCGTCACCCAGTTGATGATCTGGTACGGGTCCATGATGTCGCAGGTTTTGCAGTGGACGCAGTTTGAAAAGTTGATCTGCAAGCGCCGCGCGCCTTTGTCCTCGACCATCTCATAGACGCTGGCCGGGCAGAAGTTCTGGCACGGGTTGCCGTATTCGGCCGTGCAGCGTTCGACGCAGATGTTGAAGTCTACGACCTTCAGGTGCGCCGGCTGATCTTCGTCGTGGTGGGTGCTGGAATAGTAAACGTCCGTGAGCTTGGCGAACGTCAGCTTGTCGTCGTACTTCAAGCCGTCGTAGCGGTCACCCTTGAAGCCTTCGCGCTTCTCCATGTGCTGATGGCCGGCCTTGATCTTCAAGCGGCCCGGCAAGCGCCCGCCGGTCAGCGTCGAAATGCCCGCGGTCACCAGGCCGATGTTGCGCCCGCGATCAAATGCCTGATGGAAGTTGCGGGCCTTGTAAAGCTCGCGGCCGACGTGGCTCTCTTTCAAGCGCGTCTCGTAGCGGCCAAGCACATTGCGAGAATAATCATCAGCAATGAGCGCTTCGAGAATCGTCTCGGCTGCGATCATGCCGCTGCGAATCGCTGTGTGGATGCCCTTCAAGCGTTCGCCGTTCAGCAACGAGCCGGAATCGCCAACGATCATGACGCCGTCGGCGGCCAGTTGCGGGATCGTGTACCAGCCGCCGACCGGCATGGCCTTCGCGCCATAGCGGATCAGCTTGCCGCCTTTGAGCAGGTCGGCGATGAACGGGTGAGTCTTGAACTTTTGAAACTCGTGGTGCGGGTCGAGTCGCGGGTCGCGGTAATCCAAGCCGATGGCCAGGCCGATGTTGATGATGCGGTCGCGCATCCCATAAATCCACGAGCCGCCGAAAGTGTGCGAATCTAACGGCCAGCCCAGGGTGTGAATCACCGAGCCCGCGGGAAAACGATTGTCCGGCATCTCCCATAGCTCTTTGATGCCGACGGAAAAGACCTGCGGGTCGCTCACGTCATCGAGCTTCAAGCGGCTGATGAGCTGCTTGGTGAGCGAGCCGCGCACGCCTTCGCCCAGCACAGTGACTTTCGCAACGATGTCAACGCCGGGCTCAAAGTTCGGCTTGGCGCTGCCGTTTTTGTCAACGCCCTTGTCGCCGGTGCGGACGCCCGTGACCCGTTCGCCGTCATAAAGCATCTCGGCGCCGGGGAACTCCGGGAAGATGTTGACGCCGGCAGCTTCGCACTTGTCGCCGAGCCAGCGAATCAGCTTGTTGAGCGAGACGACATAGTTGCCATGATTGCGGAGCGGCGGCGGCAGCACAGGCAATTCGAGCTTGCCGCGCCGGGTGAGATAGTAGACATGCTCTTCGCCCACCGGCGCTTCGAGCGGCGCCTGCCCGTGCTTCTCGAAATCGGGAATCAACTCACGCAAACTGATGGGGTCGAGCACTGCGCCCGATAGCTGGTGCGAGCCGATCTCGGCGGCTTTCTCGATGACGGCGATGTTGATCTCGTCGAGCGGCTTGCGGCCCGCCGCCTTCTCGCCTTCGTTGTGCGTATTGATCAGGTTGGTCAGATGCAGCGCACAACTCAGATTCGCCGGCCCCGCTCCGACGAGCAGGACATCCATTTCGAGCGTGTCTCTTTCGATTGCCATTACTCGCCTTTGGCTTTCTTGACTTCGGCGGTGAGCGCCGGGACGATCTCGAACAAATCACCGACGACGCCATAGTCGGCAATGTCAAAGATCGGCGCTTCCGGGTCTTTGTTGATCGCCACAATCGTCTGCGAGTTCTTCATGCCGACGACGTGCTGAATCGCTCCGGAGATGCCGACGGCGAGATAGAGCTTGGGCGCAACCGTCTGCCCGCTGCTGCCGATCTGCCGATCCATCGGCAGCCATTCGTTGTCGCAGATGGGGCGCGACGCGGCAATCTCGGCGCCGAGCGCTGTCGCCAGCTCTTGAACGATGGCGATATTTTCCTGGCTCTTGATGCCGCGACCGACAGAGACAATCAGCGGCGCTTGCGTCAGGTCAACCGCCTGCTTCGCTTCCTGGAATTTCTCTTCCGGCTTCGAGCGAATCACCACGTCGCTCAAGTTGACTTCGAGCGGCTTGACTTCAGCCGTGCCCGCTTCGGCTTTGTCGGCGCGATAAGCGCCCGCCTGAAATGATGCCAGTATCGGCGGCGCGGCGCTGGCGCGCACGTCAGTGGCGATCTTGCCTTGAAAGATTTGCCGCGTGAAGACCACGTCGCCGCCATCCACGCGACAGCCGATGCAGTCGGTGACGAACGCCTTGCCGAGCGCCGCCGCCAGGCGCGGCGCGAAGTCGCGCACGCGGTAGGTGTGGCTGAAGATGACGTAACGCGGATCGAGCCGCTCGACCACCTGCTTCAACGCGCCGACGTAACCGTCGGGCGTGTACTCGGCGAGCCTGTCGTCTTCGACCGTATAGATGACTTCAAGCTGCTTGCCGGCGACTTCGGCGGCGACACCACCAACACCTTTGCCGAGGACGACGGCGCTGATCTTATCGCCAGTCGCGGCGGCAATCTGCTGCGCCGCCACCAGGGCTTCAAACGAAGTGCGGTTGAGCGCGCCGTCACGCTGCTCAATAAAAAATAGTATTCCTTCGCTCATAATTCCTCCGAAGGTGACAAGTGACGAGTGACAAGTGACAAGAAAAGCAGCAGCCCTCTTGTCACTTGTCACTCGTCACTTGTCACTTCTAAAAGACTCTTGCGTCGAAGCGCAGTTTCTCGATCAGCTTGGCAGCGACTTCGGCGGGTTTGCCTTCGATCATCTCGGTCTGCTTTGACTTCTGCGGCAGGTAGGCGCGCTCGATGGCTTGCAGCGGTTTCAGGTCTTCCGCCGCCAGCCCGAGGTCGGCGGCTTTGACGTCGCGAATCTCTTTTTTCTTGGCCGCCATGATGCCTTTGAGCGTCGCGTAGCGCAGTTGATTGATGCCCGACTGAATCGTCAGCAGCGCCGGCATCGGGACTTTCACCCACTGAAACCACCCCGATTCCAGCTCGCGCTTGACGCGCACCTCCTGGCCTTCGGGCTGCACTTCCATGACGATGGTGGCGCTCGACACCCCCAGCAACTCGGCGACGATCAAGCCGACCTGTGCAAAGCCATAATCGTCCGACTGCAAGCCTGTGAAGATCAGATCGAACTTTTCATCTTTGAGCGCGGCGGCCAGGGCGCGGGCAATGGCCGGCGCGTCGGTGGCCTGCTCGAAGATCGGATCATTCAGGTGAATGGCGCGGTCGGCGCCTTTGGCCAGCGCTTCCTTGATCGATTGCTTGACGCGCTCGGGGCCGAGCGACAGCACGATGACTTCGCCGCCGTGCTTCTCTTTCTGGCGCAGCGCCTCTTCAAGCGCGTAGGCGTCGGCCTCGCTCATTTCGTAGCTCAGGTCGCGCTCGTCAATCCACTTCTGGTCGGACGCGATTCTCAGGATCGAGTCCTTCTTGGGAACCTGCTTCAGGCAAACGACGATGTTCATAATGAATCCTTAATCATTCGCTCAAGCGCGCGCTGATTGCCGGTCGCCGCGCGGCCAGGTGGTCTGGATAGATGATGATTCGTGGGCCAGTGTCGCGCCATAAGCGCGATGGGGCGGGCGGCGATGCCCTGCCCCATCCGTGATTGCTTGCCTTTATGGCTCGCCCTCGTCGTAGCGCTTTAACAGCAAAGCGGCGTTGGTGCCGCCGAAGCCGAACGAGTTCGATAGCGCGTGACTCATCTCGACGCGACGTGCCGCGTTCGGCACATAGTCGAGATCACATTCCGGGTCGGGCTTCTCGTAGTTGGCGGTCGGCGGAATCACCTGGTCGCGCAGCGCCAGGGCGATCAGGCCCGCTTCGACGCCACCCGCCGCGCCGAGCAAATGCCCCATCATCGATTTCGTCGAGCTGACCGGGATCGAAGCGGCCGAGTCGCCGAAGACGCGCTTGATGGCCATCGTCTCCAGCTTGTCGTTGTAGTAGGTCGAGGTGCCGTGCGCGTTGATGTAATCCACCTGATGCGGCTCGACCCCGGCATCACCGAGCGCCATCGTCATCACACGCACCGCGCCGTCGGCGTCTTCCGACGGCTGGGTGATGTGAAAGGCGTCGCTGGTCATGCCGTAGCCGACGACTTCCGCATAAATCTTAGCGCCGCGCCGGCGGGCGGCCTCCAGTTCTTCCAACACCAGGATGCCGGCGCCTTCGCCGATGACGAAGCCGTCGCGGTCAGCATCAAACGGGCGGCTCGCCCGCGCCGGGTCGTCATTGCGCGTCGACAGGGCTCGCATCGCCGCAAAGCCGCCGACGCCCATCGGCGTGATCGCGGCCTCGGCGCCGCCGCAGATCATCGCATCGGCATCGCCGCGCTGGATGATCTTAAAGCTGTCGCCGACCGCATGCGCTCCCGTAGAGCAGGCCGTGCAGGTCGCCGAGTTCGGCCCCTTGGCGCCGAAGCGAATCGACACGTGGCCGGACGCCAGGTTGACAATCGCCGCCGGAATGAAGAACGGCGAAATCTTGCCCGGCCCACCTTTCAAGTACTTCTCGTGCTCGCGCTCGATGACCCCGAAGCCGCCGATGCCCGAACCGATGTAGGTGCCGACGCGCGTGGCATTTTCGGCGTCGAGGCGTAGACCGGAATCGTCCATCGCCTCTTGCGCCGCCGCCACCGCGTAGTGGATGAACAAGTCCATCTTCTTGACTTCTTTCTTCTCGATGAACTTGAGCGGGTCAAAGCCCTGCACCTCGCTGGCGATGCGCACAGGAAAGGCGGAAGCGTCAAAGCGGCTGATCGAGCCGATGGAGCTTCGGCCTGCAAGCAGGTTCGACCACACTTCTTCTTTGGTGCGGCCCGAACCGCAGACAAGGCCGATGCCGGTCACTACTACACGACGATTCAAGTGAGAATCCTCCCCGAGAAACGCACTCTACTTCGAGTGCTTCTCGATGTAATCGACGGCATCGCGCACGCTCTGAATCTTTTCGGCGTCCTCGTCGGGAATCTCGATGCCGAACTCTTCCTCGAAACGCATGACCAGCTCGACCGTATCGAGCGAATCAGCGCCGAGGTCATCAATGAAGCGCGCGTTCGCCGTTACTTCGCCTTCGTCAACGCCCAGCTCGTCAACAATAATCTGCTTTACCCTCTCCTCAACCGTACCTTCTGCCATTTCCTAGCTCCTCCCGTTTCAATTTTGGATTTTGGATTTTAGATTTTGGATTCGCAGATCAAAGCATCCAACGATCCTGTCTGTCCCTCAATCTAAAATCTAAAATCCAAAATCCAAAATTTAGAATCCCACACTCGCGGCGGTCGCCTCAAGCGACGGCGCGTCTTCGACATTGAGAATCTGCGCTTCGGGCTGCATCTGTTTAATCAAACCCGAAAGCACCTTGCCCGGCCCAAGCTCGACAAAGCGCGTTACGCCGGCGTCGAGCAACTGTTTGACGGACTCGCCCCAGCGCACAGGCGACGCGACCTGGCGAACGAGCGCGGCGCGCGCCTGCTCGCCTGAGGTAATCGTCGCCGCATCAACGTTGGTAATCAACGGCACATTCAAATCCGCGAACGCAGTGCCGGCCAGCACCGCCGCTAACCGCTCAGCCGCCGGCTGCATCAACGCGCAATGAAACGGCGCGCTCACGGCGAGCATCACCGCGCGCCGGACGCCGCGCTGTTTCGCCAGCGTCACGGCGTATTCGACCGCCGGCTTATGCCCGGCGACCACCACCTGAGTCGGCGAATTGATGTTGGCCGGCGAACAGACGCCGCGCTCGCTGGCTTCGCGGCAGACCGCTTCGACCATTTCAATATCCGCGCCGAGCAGCGCTGCCATCGCGCCTTCGCCCGCCGGCACCGCCTCTTGCATAAACTGGCCGCGCTGGCGAACGACGCGCAAGGCGTCTTCGAATCGCAGAGCGCCTGCCGCCACCAGAGCGCTGTACTCGCCGAGCGAATGGCCGGCAACAAAATCTGCTCGCGCGCCCGCCGCTTCCAGGCAGCGTAGCGCCGCAATCGAAGTCGCCAGGATGGCTGGCTGCGTATTCTCGGTCAGCCGCAGTTCTTCTTCCGGCCCTTCAAAGCAGAGGCTCGACAAGCGCATGCCGAGCGCCTCGTCTGCCTGTTCAAAGACCACTTTCGCCGCCGCGCAGGCTTCGATGAGCGACTGGCCCATCCCGACTTTCTGCGCGCCCTGCCCCGGAAATACAAACGCGGTTTTCATTCTGGCAGGAGGCAGGAGGCAGGAGGCAGGAGGCAGGCGACAATTTCTCCCTGCTTCCTGCTTCCTGCTTCCTGCTTCCTTCCTCCTATCGGTGTCCGTCGTGCGCCACCGCGACGGCCGCGCCGAGCTGCGCCTCGATTTTATGGTTCACTTCACCGAGACAGTAATCGCGCGCCACGCGGATGGCGTTGCGAATGGCTTTCGGGCTGGAGCGCCCGTGACAGATGACCGTGACGCCTTTAATGCCGAGCAGCGGCGCGCCGCCGTATTCGGCATAGTCGAGCCGCTTCTTGAATTGGCGAAAAGCGGGCCGCGTCAGCAGCGCCCCGGCCTTGGTCTGAATCGAAGCCATCATCTCGTGCCGCAGCAGTTTCATAATGAATTCGAAGACGCCTTCGCTGGTCTTCAAGGCGACATTGCCGGTGAAGCCGTCGCAAACGATCACGTCGGCCTGGCCGCTGAACATATCGCGCCCTTCGACGTTGCCGATGAAGTTCAACGACGAGCCGCGCAGCAGCTTGAAGGCTTCCTTCGTCAGATCGTTGCCCTTCACTTCTTCCTCGCCGATTGACAGCAAGCCGATGCGCGGGTTGCGGACGCCAACGATGACTGTCGAATAGAGCGCCCCCATCACCGCGAAATCATAAAGGTGCTGCGGCTTGCAATCGGCATTGGCGCCGACGTCTAAGATCACCGCGCCCTGGCCGGTCAGCGTCGGCAGCACCGTCGCCAGCGCGGGCCGGTCTACTTTGGCCAGCGCGCCGATGACCAGCTTCGAGGTCATCATCGCCGCCCCCGTATTGCCGGCGCTGACGAGCGCCTGCGCCGCACCATCGCGAACCAGCTTGGCGGCGACGCGGATCGAGCTGTTCTTCTTGCGGCGCACGGCCTGAGCCACCGGGTCATTCATGGTGATGACTTCAGGCGCTTCGGCGATTTCGACCTGCGAGCTGCGCCACGAGAGCTTGTCGCCGAGCGTGCGGTTGCGGCGGTGGCGGTCGAGCTCGTCCTGGATCAGGTCCGTGCGCCCGACCAGAATGACGCCGACGCCAAAATCGCGCGCCGCTTCAAGCGCGCCTTCGACTTCGCTGGTGGGCGCGAAGTCGCCGCCCATTGCGTCAACCGCGATCTTGATCATAAGCGTCCGACACTCGATTGCGGATTGCGGATTGCGGATTGCGGAATTCAGAGAAGGACAGCGAGATTCCGGTTATAGAATTGCAGATTGCAAAAATTGCGGCACTGAACCAACCCAGAACAATCCGCAATCCGCAATCCGCAATCCGCAATCCCATTACTCTTCTTCTTTCATCTCGATGGCAACGCGCCCGCGATAGTATCCGCACTTCGAGCAGACGCGATGCGGCAGGCGCGGCTCGCCGCAGTTCGGGCAGGCGCTCGGATTGGCCGGGATCAGGTGATCGTGAGCGCGGCGCTTGCCGGTGCGTGATTTCGAATGTTTACGTTTCGGATTCGGCATTACTTACTCCTCAATGGTTCGTCAATGTTTTGTCGTTAAATCTTTGAGCGCCGCCCAGCGCGGGTCTATCGCTTTGGCGGCGCAAGCGCACTGGCCTTCGTTGAGGTTGGCGCCGCAATGCTCGCAGAGGCCGCGACACGCCTCGCCGCAGAGGCGGGCCATCGGCAGCGCCAGCTCGATCTGTTCGCGCACCAGGTCGTCCAGGTCAATGGCCTGGCCCTGATAAAAAGCGATTGAAAGATCGTCGTCGTGCAATTCGTGCTCTTCGCCGGCGCCGAGCGGCGGCAGGTAGAGCAGGTCAAAGCTCTGCTCGACTTTCGCCGCCAGCGGCGCTAGGCAGCGGTCGCATTCAAAGGCCACATTGGCCGCGAGGCTGCCGACGAGGCGCACCTTTTCGGCGGCGCGGATCGCCTGCAAATCCACTTCTGTCTGCCCGACGAGGCGCGCATCATCGCCCAGAACCGGCTTGCCTTCGGGGTAGAGATGATGGACGTCTAATCCTTCATCTTCGCTGATCTGTGCGACCTGAATTTCCATCGCAAAAGCCAACGCGGGCGTCACAAGGTAGCCTAACGAGCGCCGCCGGCAAAGCCAACCCACCTAGTATCTTCACACAAAAAATCGGCCCAGCGCAAAAGATATTCATTATATTTGCCGTGACAGCTTTGTCAACTTACGGCGATACGCCGCGCGGTTAATGCGTGCATTGAAAGTGGGATAGAGAATAGGAAGTGTCCGGTCTCTTCAACCGAGTTGTTCGGCAAGCTGATTGACTTCGTTGTCGCGCCGGTGGTAGCCCATGCGCTCGACCATCTTGCGGGCAGTCGCCAAGTGTTCGCGGGCCTTGTCGCGGTCGCCCTGCGCCAGCCGCAGCCGTGCCGATTCCAGATGATAATCAGCAAGGTGCAAGCCCATGCCGCCGCGTATGGCGATGCGCAGAGTTTCGGCGAGATCGCGATCAGCCCGCTCGTAATCGCCATTGAATCGGTGCAACTCCGCCTGCGCCAGCAGTCCGCGCGGCAATTCCTGTATCTGCCCTGCTTGTCGCAGCCCGTCCACAGCGCGTTGCAAAAACACCGCAGACTGCGTCGTATCGCCTGTGCCTGCATGTTGCGCTTCGAGCAGGAAGGCGCGTCCCAGCGAGAGATTATCTAATGCGCTGGCGATCAACCCCATACCTCGCTTTGCCAATTCAAGCGTCTGGGTAGCGCGTTCTTTCACTTCTTGCGCCTGTCCCTGACCGAGTAAGCAGCGCCCGTAGGAGTTGTGCGCCGGCTTGCGGCGATAGCTGCTCAAGCTCGTGTTGAATAACCGTGCCGTTTTCAAACTCGACTAAGTCGCCGACCCGCTCGCGCGTCGAGATGACGCACAGACCCGGTTGCCCCGCTGCTAATTCGACCAACAGTGCCTGCATCGCCGCGTCCTTCAAGCGGCCCTCATAATGCCCCGGCGGGTATTGCAGCGGTTCAAGCCCATCAAGAATTAACAGCGTGCGTGATTGCCTGATGAAGCGCGCCAGCCGCTCCCCTTTGCCCCACGGCGAGCCTGCCGTCGGGTCCGTGTCGCCGAACCAGCGCAGCGCTTGATCGATGAACAGGTCAGCAGAAGCCGCGCGCTCACTCGTCCCTTGACTGTAGAACGACCAGCCGTAGACGCGCTCCGCGCCGCGGTAGTTGTCGCGCGCCATGCGCTGCTTGAGCCAGTGGTTCACGAGCGCCGTCTTGCCGACGCCGCCCCAGGCGATGAACGTGACAATGTTGATATTGGGATTCGCCCATGCATCATCGAGCAATTGCAACTCCGCGCCGCGGCCAAACAGGTCGGGGCCGCTCGTGGGCAAGCGGGCGATGGAAATCTTATCGCGCGGCAGCGGTGGCGGCGCGGTGGGTTGGCCACCGATTATCGTGCCGTCGCCGGTGATGATCGTTACGCCTTGCGCCTTGCCGCCGATGGCAACGCTGCGGTCGCCTTTGATCTCTACACGTGTGGTCTGGTCATCTGACGGTTCTTCTGACTCTTTCATCGCAAGCCTCGCGTCGTTCAAGGCCGTCGCAGGAATATTAGTTGAATCTCAGACGATGGCAAGGGGAATTAACTTCGCTCGCTTCTGGATTCGCCGGCACTTGAACTGACGCCGCCCAGTTGCTATGTAATTGAAGGGGACAAAAAAATGAGTGAAGCCATCCATCTCGACGCCCTGGCCATCGGCGCGCACCCGGACGATGTGGAGTTTTCCTGCGGCGGGACGCTGTTAAAGCTCGCCGCGCTCGGCTACAAGGTCGGCATCCTCGATATGGCGCGCGGCGAATCCGGCACGCGCGGCACAGGGGAGATACGCGCCGTGGAGGCCGCCGCCGCCGCCAAAGAATTGCAGCTCGCGGTGCGTGACAACCTCGAACTGCCCGACAGCCACATCTGGCTCAACGAAGAGACGCGCACCCGCATGGTGCGCAAGATTCGCCTCTACCGCCCGCGCGTCATCTTCACACACTTCTGGGACGACCCGCACCCCGACCACGTTCACACTTGCCAGATCGTCCGCGAGGCGGCGCACGTCGCCGGCTTGATGAAGTACGACGCCGACGCCGGGCAGGAGCGCTTCCGTCCGTCAACGGTCGCGCACTTCATGTTCCCGCGCACCGTCGCGCCGACCTTCGTCGTTGACATCACCGATTACGCCGAGCAGAAGCAGCGCGCCGTGGCTTGCTACCGCTCGCAGCTTTACGACCCGACCAGCAAGGAGCCGGAAACCGCTTTAAGCTCAAAAGCGTTCCTGCACCGCCTGGAAGCGCGCCAGAAATTCTTCGGCACGCTGATTAACGTCACCGACGCCGAAGCCTTCGTCGTCAAAGAAGCGCTCAACGTTCACGACCCCGTCGAGCTGTTGACGCGGCGGATGAATATGTATTCTTGAAAGGAAGTCAGGAGTCAGAATGGAAAGGAAGCCGGCGGCGATGAGTACACTTGTCGCGCTTCTCATTCTGACTCCTGACTCCTGACTCCTGACTCCTGACTTCATGAGAATAGGAATCACCTGTTATCCATCCTATGGCGGCAGCGGCGTGGTCGGCGCCGAGCTTGGGCTTGAGCTGGCGAAGCGCGGCCACGAGATTCACTTCATCAGCTATGCGCCGCCGATGCGCCTGGGCACGGAGGCCGGGCGAAAGCAGCGCATCACGTTTCACGCCGTGGATATGTTGAGCTATCCGCTGTTCGAGTACCCACCTTATACGGACGCGCTCGCCTCGCGCCTGTTCGAGATTGCTCAGGCCGAGCGACTCGACGTGCTGCATATGCATTACGCGATCCCGCACGCGGTCAGCGCGTTTCTGGCGCGCGAGATGTTGCGCCCCACACGCTATGTGCCTGTCGTGACGACGCTGCACGGCACCGACATCACCTTGGTCGGGCGCGACCCGTCATTTCTGCCGATCACGCGCTTTGGCATCGAACAATCAGACGCCGTCACATGCATCTCGGACTACCTGCGCGACGCCACCCGCGAGACCTTCGGCGTCGGCCGGCCCATCGAGGTCATCTATAACTTCATTGATGCGGATTACTATCGCCGCGCTCCCAACGAAGCCTTGCGCCGCGCTATCGCACCCAAAGGCGAGCGCGTCATCTTGCATATTTCGACCTTCCGCCCGATCAAGCGCATCATGGATTGCATCGAAGTCGTGGCGCGCATGGTCGAGCTTGAAAGTGGCTCCGGTGGCCGATTCGGCGTCCGGCTGGTGATGTGCGGCGATGGGCCGGAGCGCGCCGACGCCGAGCAGCTTGCGGCGCGATTGGGCGTCGGCGATGTCGTGCAGTTCGTCGGCAAACAGCCGCAGTCAGAGATTCGCGACTATCTATCCATCGCCGACCTGTTCTTGCTGCCGAGCCAGTCAGAATCCTTCGGCCTGTCGGCGCTCGAAGCGATGGCCTGCGAAGTCCCGGTGATCGCCACCCGCGTCGGCGGCGTCCCTGAAGTGGTCGAAGACGGCGGCTGCGGTTACCTGTTTGAGATCGGCGATGTGAATGGCATGGCAGAAGGGGCGTTGTCTCTGTTGAACGCCGAGGCGCTGCATCGGCGCTTCGGCGCGCGAGGCCGCGAGATCGCCCTGACGCGCTTTACGACCGACGAGATCATCCCGCAATACGAAACGCTGTACCGGGAGATAGTGACCAGTGACCAGTGACAAAAGGGCTGCGCGCATCCAAGCCTGCAAAGATGCGAAGCAACAATGTCTCGTCACTCGTCACTCGTCACTCCTACGAAGACTGGCTCCGGCGTCAGCTCAACCGCGAACGTGTCGCGGACGCGCGCCTGAATGATTCGGCACAACTCCAAAACTTCGCGGGCCGTGCCGTTGCCGCGATTGATGATCGCCAGCGCATGCTTTGTCGAAGTGCCGACGTTACCGTAGACAGTTCCGCGGTGGATGCCGGCGCGCTCGATCAGCCATGCCGCCGATAGCTTCATATGATTATCCGCCGCGGGAAAGGCCGGCATCGCCTCGCCACTTTGCAGGAAGCGGGCAGCGGTTGAGTGCACGCGCTCGAATGCTTCCGCCGTCACCGTCGGGTTCATGAAGAATGAGCCGACGCTGCGCGAATCGCTATCCACAGGATCGATCACCATCGCTTTGCGGCGGCGAATGGCGATAACCGCGTCGCGGACTTGTGCAAGGGTGGGATCGGTCGCGCCATGATCGGCCAGATCGCGTTGCAACTCGGCATAGCGCACGGCGGGCGGGCCATTCGGCTTTAAGCGATAGCTGACGCGCGTGATGACGTAGCGCCCGCGGTCGCGCCCTTTGAAACGGCTGGCGCGGTAGCCGAACTCGCACTCGCGGTTATCGAAGCGGGTAAGCTCTGCGGTTTCTAAATCGAGGGCTTCGACTGAATGAAGCGTTTCGCTGGTCTCTTGCCCATAGGCGCCGACGTTCTGCATCGGGGTCGCGCCGACGCGCCCCGGAATCCCTGAAAGGCATTCGAGGCCCGCGAGGCGGCGCTCAATGGTGTAAGCGACGAAGTCATCCCAGGTCTCGCCCGCCCCGACCGTGACGAGGGCTTCTTCACCGGCGACCCGCGCTTCGACGCCGCGAATCGCCACGCGCAGAACCAGCCCGGCGAATCCCTGGTCACTGACGACGACGTTGCTGCCGCCGCCCAGCACGAAGACCGGCAATCCCTGATTGCGCGCCCAGGCGACGCCGGCGGCAAGCGTTTCAACCGACGAGCAGTCGGCAAAGAAGCGCGCCGCGCCGCCGACACCGAGCGTGGTCAGCGGCGCGAGCGGCTCGTTCTCTCTGAGCGATTGAAGAAATGGGTCGCGGCTTGAGTCGTGCAAGCGTGTTTGTGACTCCCGTTGAACTCACTTCAAGACTACCTTGCCCGACTCGGCAGCGTCCAGCGGTCACGGCTGACTCTTGATCTGCTTTAGCAATGGCTCGGCATAGGGAGAGTCCATCTCCTTAAGCTTGCGGTATTGCTCCATCGCCGATTGTTTGTCACCCAGCTTGAGGTAAGCCTTTGCCAGCCGCCTATAGTATTCCGAATCGAAATCCGTGGCGTAGGTAGACGCTTGTTTATAAGCTTCAACGGCCTCGTGATAGCGTTGCTGCCCATAATAGATTTCGGCAAGGCGAGTCAGTGCAATGGCGGCGTACTTCGGATTATCAGAAGCCTGAGTCTGTGCCGCCTGTTTAAACGTTTCAATGGCGGCTTCTAACTGACCCTGGCGTTGCTCGACGTTGCCGATGCCCATCCAGGCGTCAAAATCTTTGGGCTCCAGCGCCAGCGCCTGCCGGTAAGCGCCGAGCGCTTCCTCGTTCCGCCACATTTCCGTATAGATATCGCCAAGCTGGACATAGAGCTCAGCGTCCTTCGGCGTTTGGGTGATCTGCTGTTTCACCCGGTCAATGTCCGCTTGCGAGTAGAGTTGGAAATTGAAGGTGATCGTGCCGATAACTTTGACCGGCGTGCCTTGCAGCAGCGTCGGCTTGAACTCCCAGCCGCGCGCCGCGGTTTCGGCGGCAGGCTGGAGCAAGGGGTGGCCGGAGATGGCGTGGGCCGTGATAATCTTGCCCTCTTCGTCCACCGTGACTTCAACGACGACCGGGCCGCTGACGCGCGCCGTTTTGGCAAGCGGCGGGTAAACCGGCTCGACACGCTTGATGGCCGCGCCTTGAAGGACGCCACCCGATTTGCGAATGATCTTCGGCGGCTCCGGCTTAGGCTCCAGCTTATCTTGCTGGGCAGCGCGAGCCGGCACGGACATACACGGCGCGACAATGATCAGCGCAATCGCAATCCCCATTGGCAGCAGGTTTCGTTTCATCATTGACCTCCAGGATTCAAGGCGGCGCTCGGCTTGTTCTGTTGACCGTTTAACTCGAATCGCTCAAGCGTAATTCAATCTCGCGGGCAACAGGTAAGAGACGTTTACGGACAGGCCAATCTCATCATATGTGCGAAAGCGTGTCAATGCCCGATGCCGGCAGGCCCAGGTCAGGCGGGCAACACCTGGTCAGGCTCAGGCCGCGCGCCGCGCACGGGCCGCGTGCCATCGGCGAGTTGCCAGGCATCGGGCTGCGGCGCGAAAGGCATGAGGAGCAGACGGCCTACGGTCAATTGGCTATCGTCGCGATAGGCGGCCAGGCCGATGGTCACTTCGTCCTGCGGCACGCCGAGCCGCAGGGTTCGGTGTAGCCTGTCCCACAGCGTCAAAACCGTCGCGTAGTTCGCATTGCTTTCGGCGGCGATGATCGAGTGATGAATGCCATGCATGCGCGGCGTAACGATCCACCTGACCAATCGCCGCTCCGCCGCCAGCGGCAGGCGCAGGTTGCTGTGATGAAACTCGGCGGCCAGCATGAAGGTCAGCTCAAAGACGGCAGCCGCGACAGGACTGGTGCCGATCACTAGAATCTGCGCCGCGCGATAAGGTGTAGACAGCACGTACTCGCCGAAATGAAAGCGCGCCGCCGTTGAAACATCCATGTCAAGGTCGGCGTGATGCACGACATGAAAGCGCCACAAGAAATCGCTCTTATGCAGCCAGCGATGCCACCAGTAGAACGTGTAATCCATCAGCACCAGCGCGATGACGAAACGTGCAGGCCGGGGCAATGGCAGTAAGTTGAGCAGGCCGAGTTTTCGCTCCTGAACAAACTGCGCAACGACCGCAACGAACGGCACGAATAACAGGTTGACCCCCAGCGCCGTCACCGCGCCGAGCGCCAGGTTGCGCGGCACGCGCTGCGATTTATTCGATGTCGCCCGGCGCAACGGGCGGCGCATTTCGGCAAGCAGCAACACCCCGAATCCGATGGCGGCGAGCGGCGCGGCAGCGAAGGCCAGAATCTTTTTTAGCATATTCCTCCTCTGCTCCTTTTTCTCTGCCCCTTGCCCCGTTCATCTGTCGCCCTTAAGAATAGCGCCCATATTCTGGCCGGCATAGCCGGTCATCTCAAGGTAGCCGCGCCCTGTAACCGGCTGGCCGTCCGCCGTGCCAATGATGTTAATGCTGCCTTCCCAATAGGTCACGCCTGTGCTTTCGGTGGTGCGCAATTCCTGCTCGGCAAAGGCGGCGCGCGTTTCAAGATGCAATTGAAAGCGCGGCAGCTCAATCGTCCACGCCGTCGGGTATTCCGCCTGACTGGCTGGTGAACGCCACACGTCACTTGCAGCCAGCGTGAATTCCCCGAAGCGCAGATGTGTCGTGCGCCCGTCACGATCAATCAGGGTGCCGCTTGAGCGCGGATCAATCTGGCCGTCGCGGCGGCGAATCTCGAACAGCATTAGCTCGCGGCCATCGTCGAGTTGAATCGAGAACCAGTCCCAGCCGGTGGCTTCGGCTTCGAGAAAGCTGGTGCCGAATTCGTGATCCATCCAGCTCAAGCCCTCGACCTCGAAGGCTTCGCCGCCAACCGTCATCTGCCCCGTCGTCGCTAACCGGGTCAGCGAGTAATAATGCGAAGCGTTGCCGGCGGACGGCCCCTTCTGACTGATGCCGTCCTCGCCGTGAATCACTTCGGGCCGCGCCGTTGTGAGCCGCAGATCGATCTTGTAATCGCCATCACTCGCGCTCAAGTGGTGAGCGCCGCTTTCAAGTTGTGCTGACCAGTCTTCGTTCCAGACGCGATACGCATCGGTGGCCGCGCCAGCCCAACCCGGCCCTGCGCGGTTGATGCGGTCGAATGAATGAAACTGCCGCCGATCAATGTCCGAGATCGCGAAGTGTGTCATGTACAGATCGCGCACCGCCCAGCGCGACGGATTTACGGGATGGCGAGTCACGCCAACGCGAAAGAAGGTCAACTGATAACCGAAGCGCCGCCCATTGCCCGCCCGCAAGTTGCCCGTGTAATACCACCACTCCAGGCCATAGTCCGGGTGCGCCGCGTGATCGCGCGGGAACTCGTAGCGGTAGCCCGCTTCGGCCTCGCGCCATTCGCCTTTACTTACCCCCTGAGGTCCCGGCTCCTGTTCGCCTTCCGGGAGAAGGCCGAAGGCCAGGGGCCTGAGCAATAGCATGATGAAGAGCGAGCAGCCACCGGCCACCGCCCACCACACACGCCGCTTGGCATGGCCGCCGGCTCCCGACTCCTGACTTCTGACTTCTGACTTCTGACTTCTGCCCATTACTCTTCTCTTGCGAAGCGCACGGCTTCGACGCGCGCGGCACGGGCGGCCGGGTAGAGGCCGGCCAGTGCCGTGACCAGCAACATCAGCAACGTTGACTGCGCCAGGAATCCGACCGGCAGATGGAATTGAATCGTCCAGCCAAACGATTGCACGTTGATGACGTAGATCAGCACCAGCGACAGCATCAGCCCGATGAGAAGGCCGATGCCCTGGCTGACGCCGCCGATCAACAAACTTTCAATCACCACCATGCGGCGAATCTGGCGGCGCGTCGCGCCCAGAAATCCCAGCACGCTGATCTCGCCGCGCCGTTCGAGGATCAAGGTAATCAGCGTCGAGATGACACCGAGCGCGGCGACGATGAGGGCAATCGCTTCGAGCGCGTAGGTGATGGCAAAGGTCGAATCGAAGATGCGCATCACTTCGCGGCGGATGACGCGGTTGGTCGTAAACAACAACTGATAGCGCCCGCCGACATTCTCTGCGAGCCGCGCCGTGACTTCGTCGGCGTCGGCCTCTGGCTTCAAGTAAACCGCCAGGCTGTTGGGCCGGGCGTAGGGATAATGGCGCGCATAAGCGGTCGCGTCCATCAAGCAGACGCCGCGGCTGTTGGCGTAGTCGAAATAGATGGCGACGATCTCGAAGGGCTGCGGCCCGGCGGCGGTCGGCAGCTCAATCACATCGCCGACGCGCTTGTGGTAGCGCAGCGAGAAGCTCTCGTTGACGATAATGCGATCCGTGCCGATGGCCGTGAGCGCCGCCGCGCGCCCGTCTGCCGGCGACTTGAAGAGCAAGCGCCAAGGCCCTGCGAGCGCGGTGAAATCGCCGCCGCTGACGACGATGGCTTCGCCTTGATAAGTGGCCGGCTGCGACGCCGAAGCATAAGCCGTGATGACCGCCGGGTCCTTCTTAACCAGCGCGATGGCCTGCGCGTCAATCTCGCCCGCGAAGTTTGTGGCGCTCTGCGTCAACGGGCGGGCGTAAACATCGGCCACAAGCGTCTGGTCTACCCAGTAAGCGACGGTCTCGCGAAAGCTGCCGACCATGACCGAAATCGCCGTCATCATCGCCAGCGCGACGGCCAGCGCCGCGACGGAAATCGATAGTCGCGGAATGGCGTTGCGCAGATTGGCGGCGGCGAGCTTCGCCTCGACACGCACAAAGCTGAACCAACGCGCAATGAGCCGGCTGGCCATCTGACAGGCCAGCCACAGGGCATTTGGCGCGAGCGCCGCGCCGCCGAACATCAAAACTAACGCCGCCGTGTCAGCGAAGACAGGGATGCCGCCGACAGGCCCCGGCAGGGTCAGCAGGTAGCCGGCGAGCAGCAATGTAAGCGACGCCACAAGAAACTTGCGCGATGGCTTGAAGGTCTTTTCCAAGCGTTCCGCGCCGCGCATGGCTTCGATGGGGCGAACCCGCGCCGCTTCGAGCGCCGGCACCGCGGCGGCAAGCAGCGATAGCGGCAACGCGACGGCAAAAGCAATCGCGATTTCGCTCAGGCTCAGGGCATGCTGCGCGGCGGCGCGGGTGGCGGCGGTGGCGATGAAAAATATCTCTACGGTCGTCGCCGTCGCTTTGACTGCCGCCGCCGCCATCAAGCGGCCAAGCACGAGGC
This sequence comes from Blastocatellia bacterium, assembly GCA_035275065.1. Taxonomy (NCBI): domain Bacteria; kingdom Pseudomonadati; phylum Acidobacteriota; class Blastocatellia; species Blastocatellia bacterium. Next base: position 66,170 of record DATENM010000085.1, on the reverse strand, counting down.
CAACAATCGTGCCGGCGAGCGCCAGCAAGATCGCTTCGCCCAGAAAGAGCAGCAGCGTCGTCCGCCGCGTGGTGCCGAGGGCGCGCAGTGTGCCGATCTCGTCGCGCCGCGTGATGACGGAAATCGATATCGTGTTGTAGATCAGGAATAGTCCGACGACCAGCGCAATCGAGCCAAGCGCGTTGAGGTTGAAGTGAAACGCCGCGATCATCTTCTCTACTTCGCTGGCGCCGGCTTCGGGACGGCGCACGACGAGTGAGGCGGGCAACCGGCTGCTGATTTCCGCTTCGGCGCGCTCGCGCGGGATGTCGCGTTTGAGCTTCACGTCAACGCGGTCGAGCAAGCCGAGGCGGTTGAACGCCCACTGCGCGGCGGCGATGTCCATCAAAACGAAGTTGCCCTGCATGGCGCGCGCCGGGCCCTCGTTCGCGAGCAGCCCGCGCACGACATATTCGCGGCGCGCTTCGCCCATCGTCAGCGCCAGCCGGTCGCCGATATTGAGGCGATGCCGCGCGGCAAAGGTTTCAGTAACGACGATGGACGAAGGGTCGGCGAGCAGCAGCAGAAAATCGCGGGCGTTCGGCTGCGCTTCGCCCTCGCCTGTGCGGATCAATCGGTATTCGCGGAATGGCCGCTCGCGCAGCACGTCTACGCCGAGGACTTCGAGAAACTCGCCATAGCGCGGCAGCGGCTTTGTGGCATTGCTTACAGATGAAGAAGGCGCGGCGGGCGGGCTATCGGCGCGCATCCGCGGATCGGTCATCGCGTAGCCGGTGATGACCGGGCTGATATCGCCATAATCGCGCAGCCAGCCGAGGTCGCCGAGCCGTAGCTCATCGAAGCGACCGGCGGCGCCGGTGATCTGAATCGAGGTCTGCCCGGCTATCGATTCCGTCGCGGTGCGAAAAGATTCCAGGGCGCTCGCATTCGCCAGCCGGATCGCTACGGTGACGCCGACGCCGAGCGCCACGCCGAGCGCCGTGATCAAGGTGCGGAGCTTCTGGCGCAGCAGTGCGCGCAGGATGAATTGACGAAAAAGGATGACGTAAGCCTTCATCGTGATGACTTCAGGCGCGCGGCTCGGCGGTGTCGCTTGCGATCAAGCCGTCACGCATGCGGATGATGCGGCGCGCATAGTCAGCCGATTCGCTCGCGTGTGTGGCCAGGATAATCGTGACGCCGGTTTCACGGTTCAGCTCGGCGAGCAGTTGCATGACCTGATGACCGTTTTCGGAATCGAGGTTGCCGGTCGGCTCGTCGGCAAGCAGGAGTTGAGGCCGTGTGATGATGGCGCGGGCGACCGCACAGCGTTGCATCTCGCCGCCCGACAGTTCAGCCGGATAATGATCGGCGCGGTCCGTAAGGCCGACGCGCGTGAGCAAATCCCGCGTGCGATTGTCGGTCTCGCGTTCCGGCGCGCCATCGAGCAACAGCGGCAGCGCGACATTCTCTGCCACAGTGAGCGTCGGCAGCAGGTTGAAGAATTGGAAGATGAAACCGATGCGCCGCCGCCGCAGCCGTGCCAGGTCTTCTTCGCTAAGCGAGGCGAATGATATATCGGCAAGCGTCACGCGCCCGCTAGAGGCACGATCCATGCCGCCGACGATATGCAGCAGCGATGATTTGCCGCAGCCCGACGGCCCCATCAGCGCAATGAACTCACCGGCCTCCGCCGCAAAGCTGACGCCGCGCAGCGCCGCCACACCGCCGCGCCCACCGGCATAAACTTTCTCGACCTGAGCAACCAGCAGAAGCGGCAAGGCAGCCTCTCCCAGGATGAAGATGGAAGCGTCAACCAGAGAGTATTACCTCGCCACGCCGCCCAGGCAAGACGGCGCTTCTCGGCAACCCCGGCGCTTGCCTGGCCGGCCGCCTCCTATTGACATTCTATACGAGCCGGCGTAACCTACAGGCTGTCTATAGGAGGCGGACGATGACGGATTACAAGAAAGATCTTTTGCAAGGCACGCTCGACCTGCTGGTGCTGAAGGCGCTGGCGCTGGGGCCGCTGCACGGGCTGGGGGTCTCGCAGCGCATCGAACAGATCACGCGCGGAACGTTTCAGGTCAAGCCCGGCTCGCTCTTCCCCGCCCTGCACCGCTTGGAAGAGGCCGGCTGGCTGAAAGCATCGTGGGGCGAATCCGAGAACCGGCGGCGAGCGAAGTTCTATCGCCTGACCGCCGCCGGACGCCGCCAGTTGGAGGCCGAGACGCGCGAGTGGCAGTTGATCTCGGTGGCGATCAGCGCCGCCTTGAAAGCCACGTAAAGGGGCAACGAAATGTCGCTATGGCCGCGCCTGACGAGTTTCTGCCGCAACCTGTTTCGCAAGGAACGGGTTGAGCATGAGCTAAGCGAAGAAGTCACTGCCTATCTCGATTTGCTGATCGAGGCAAAGCTCGCTCAGGGGATGGAAGCGGCAGCGGCCCGCCGGCAAGCCTTAATCGAAATCGGCGGCATCGAGCAGGTCAAAGAGAGCGTGCGGGAGGTGCGTGTGGGTCATTATCTGGAAACTCTGTTGCAGGATTTGCGCTTCGCCGCTCGCGTGTTACGCAAGCAGCCCGGCTTTAGCCTGATCGCCGTGCTGACCTTGAGCCTGGGCATCGGCGCAACCACAGCTATCTTCAGCGTCGTTAACGCCGTCTTGATTCGCCGCCTGCCGATCAGCGAGCCTGAGCGCGTCGTGGTGATTCATAATCAACTGCCCCGGCTCAATCTGCCGCGCACCTCTGTGTCGGCGCTGCACTACCTCGACTACAGCAGCAAGACTGACGTCTTCGAGGCGACGGCGGCGCTCACCCAGAGGAACTTTAACCTCACGGGCGTTGACGCGCCTTTGCGATTGCAGGCCGGGCGCGCCACCGCGAGCCTCTTCCCGATGCTCGGCGTCGCACCGCTCGTCGGGCGCGCGTTCAGCGATGAAGAAGACCGCTTCGGCAATCAGCATGTCGCGCTGCTCAGTCACAGCCTGTGGAAGCGCCTGTTCAACGCCGACGCCGCGGCCATCGGTCGGACGCTGCAACTCGACGGCGAAGGCTATCAGATCATCGGCGTGCTGCCGCCGAGCTTCGCGGAGCTTTATCCGTACACCGACCTCTGGATTCCGATGGCGTTCTCGCCGCGAGAGCTTTCAGAGGAGCGCCGTTCGAGCCTGGCTTATTCGATGCTCGCGCGGCTGAAGCCGGGCGTCACGCTGTCACAGGCGCAGGCGGCGATGAGCGCCCTGGCGCAGGACGCCAAGGGCATGAAACTCGATGATTTCAACATCGAAGTGCGGCCCCTCGACGACGAGCAGGTTGGCGACGTGCGCCGCCCGCTCTACCTTCTGCTAGGCGCGGTGATGATCGTGTTGTTGATCTCCTGCGCGAACATCGCCAACCTGCTGCTGGCGCGGGCGAGCGTGCGCTCCCGCGAGATGGCCATCCGCTCGGCGCTAGGTGCCGGACGCCGCCGCATTCTAAGACAACTGCTCACCGAAAGCGTGCTGCTGGGGGTCGGCGGCGGCGCGCTCGGCGTGCTGTTTGCCGCCTGGGGCTTGCGCGCATTGATCGCCCTGGCGCCGGCTGACCTGCCACGCGTCAGCGAAGCGCGCCTGGACGCCAGAGTGCTGGGCTTCACGGTAGCCGTCTCGTTACTTTCGGGCATCATCTTCGGCCTAGTGCCGGCGCTGGTTGCATCGAAGACAGACCTCGTCAGCTCGCTCAAAGAATCGGGCCGCTCGGACACCGCCAGCCCTTCGCGCCACCGCTTGCGCCGCGCCCTCGTGGTCGCCGAAGTCTCGCTGGCAGTTGTCCTGTTGATCGGCGCTGGCTTGTTGCTGCGCAGCTTCGCCAGGCTGCTCGACGTCAGTCCGGGCTTCGAGCCGCATCACGTCCTGACGCTGCGCTGGGCGCTGCCGCGCACGCAGTACAGCGACTCGCCGCAGGTCGCACGCTTCATGGATGCGGTGCTTGAACGCGTCGCGGCGACGCCGGGCGTCGAGCATGCGGCAGTCGCCTTCCAGCCGCCGTTTATGGGCGGCGACAATTCCATGTTTTCAATCCGTGATCGGCAGGCAGGCCCGGACGCGCCGCCGCCACATGCCGAATACCTCTACGTCACCTGGGATTATTTCCGTGCGATGGGCATACCGCTGGTCAAGGGGCGGCTGCTCGAATCGTCGGATATGCGCGTTGACGGCCCCATAGGCGACGGCTCCGCGGTCGTCATTGATGAAGCCCTGGCGAAGCGTTTCTGGCCGGACCGCGACCCGATTGGCGCGAGCCTCGGCTGGGGCAGCAAGGGGCCGTGGGCGAGGATTGTCGGCGTCGTCGGCACGGTACGCCCGAAAGACCTGATCCAAGAGCCTGAAGGCACGATCTACTTCCCGTGGTCCGTGGTGAGCTCTTCGGCGCTTGTCGTTCGGACTACGGATGACCCGCACCGCTTGGCGCAAACTATCCGCGAGCAGGTGCAAGCGGTGGATGCGAATCTGCCGGTCTACGACATCAAGACGATGGACGAGCGGCTGGCGCGTTCGCTCGAAACGAAGCGATTCGCCGTCACCTTACTCGGCATGTTCGCGGCGCTGGCATTGCTGCTAGCGGCCATCGGCTTGTATGGCGTGATCGCCTATCTGGTCGCGCAGCGCCGCCATGAGATCGGCATCCGCGTCGCTTTAGGGGCAAGCCGCGCCGACGTCTTGAAGCTCGTCTTGAGCCAGGCCATTCAGCTTGCCCTGATCGGCGTTGCCATTGGACTGGCCGCCGCGCTGGCATTGACCCGCTTCATGTCGAGCCTGCTTTTCGGCGTCAGCGCCACCGACCCGCTAACCTTCGCTTCGATCTGCGTCATCCTGATCGCCGTCGCCCTGACGGCCAGCTACCTGCCGGCGCGCCGCGCCACACGCATCGATCCGATGGCCGCGCTCCGCTACGAGTAAGCAGGAGGCAGGAAGCAGGAGGCAGGAATAAAGCCGTGAAGGCAGCAAGGCATGTGATCTTCGCATCATGGCCTGCTGCCTTCTGCATTTGTACGGATGTCCTGACTGCCTCCTGCCTCCAGCTTCCTGCTTCCTGCCTCCTGACTCCCGATTTACAATTCCGCGATGGCGCATTACAATAGGCGCGCTTTTCAGGTCGTCAAATCAATCACCCGAGCGAACTACATGACTGACTCACGGCCCAGGACGCTGGTTGATCTGCTCAAAGGCGCTACTACTGCGCGCCCTGCCGCAGAGGTCATCCGTTACAAGCAAGACAAGCAGTGGACAGGTCTTAGCGGTCAGGTGTTGCTCGACCGCGTGCGCCACGTCGCGCTCGGCCTCTACGACCTTGGCATACGCAAAGGCGACCGCGTCGCCATCCTTGCCGAAAGCGGCCCAATGTGGAGCATCAGTGATTACGCCATCCTCTCAAACGGCGCGGTAAACGTGCCCATCTATCCGACGCAGCCGCCGCATCAGGTCGAATATATTTTGAAAGAGTCAGCGCCCAAGCTGCTCTTCATTTCGACGGCGCGGCAGATGAAGCGCGTCGAAGCCGTTCTCAAACACTTTCCCGACCTGCGTATCGCGCCGTTTCAGGCGAACGCCAATGGCGAAGGCAGCATTCCGTTCTCGGCTATCGAAGCGCGCGGCGCAGCAATCGCCGCCGAACGAACGGAGCTTTACGACGTGATCGCCTCTGACGTGCAGTCGTCAGACCTCGCTTCGATCATCTACACTTCGGGAACGACCGGCGAGCCGAAAGGCGCCATGCTGACGCATGACAACATCGCCTTTAACGCCTACGCCGCCGGCAAGTTTCTGGAGATCGAAGCCGGCGGCACGATGCTGTCGTTCCTGCCGATGTCGCACATCTTCGAGCGCATGGTTTTGTACCTCTGCCTGCACCGCGGCGTGCAGATCAATTACGCCGGCGGCATCGAAACCGTGGCCAACGACATGCTCGATGTCCACCCGACGTTGATGTCGACGGTGCCGCGCCTGCTCGAAAAAGTTTATGCGCGCATGCAGAAGAGCGCTTCGGACAAAGGCGGATTGAGCAAGCGTTTCTTCGACTGGTCGCTCGCCATAGCGCGGCGGCTGGGCGAGATTTATAGCCGCGGCGAGCGCGTGCCGCCGCTGCTTGAGCTGCAACGCGACATCGCCGACCGGCTGGTCTTTCATAAGATTCGTGCCGCGCTCGGCGGGCGCATTCGGCGCATGGTGTCGGGCGGCGCGGCACTGCCTATGGAGATCGCGCTAGTCTTTACGGGCGCCGGCGTGCCGGTGCTGCAAGGCTATGGCTTGACTGAGACCGCGCCGGTCATCGCCGTGAATACCTTGCGTCACAATCGCATGGGGGCGGTCGGTCGCGTGCTGCCCGACGTCGAAGTGCGGATTGCCGAAGACGGCGAAATCCTGACGCGCGGGCCGCACGTCTTTCAGGGCTATTTCAATAAGCCGGAAGAGACTGCCGCCGCTTTCACAGACGAGGCCGACGCGAGCCTGCGCTGGTTCAAGACCGGTGATATTGGTCACATTGACCGTGACGGCTTTCTCTTCATCACCGACCGCAAGAAGGATTTGATTAAGACTTCGGCGGGCAAGTACGTCGCGCCGCAGATGATCGAAGGCTTGCTCAGCCAGAGCGAATACGTCGAGCAGGCGGTCATCGTCGGCGACAAACGCAAGTATGTGTCGGCGCTGCTGGTGCCGGATTTTGAGCGGCTGCGCGCCTGGAGCAAAGCGCAGGGCATCGAAACCAGAGACAAGGCGACGCTCGTCGAGGACCGCCGCGTCTTTGATCTCTTCAAAGCCGAAGTCACGCGGCTGACACGCGAGCTGGCCGACTACGAAAAGGTGAAGCGCATCGCTTTGCTTGCCGACGAGTTCACGATTGACGGCGGCGAGCTGACGCCGACGCTGAAGATTCGCCGCCGCGTCGTCGAGCAGAAGTATTCCAGCCTGATCGAATCGCTCTACACCGGCAACGATTAGTTTCTTGTCAGCGCCGACGGCTCGTAAAATGAATCGGCTCGCGCTGAATAATGATCATCCTCAAGGAGACTTCCATGCGCCGACCTTATGGCTTGCTTTACAGCCTTACCTTCGTCTTGGTCCTGACACTGGCGAATCTTACCGCGACCGCGCAGACGCCGCTCTCCGCCGAGTTGCGCGAGAAGATAGATAAGCTCGCCGCCGAAGCGCTGGCTAAAGGCGGCGTGCCGAGCGCGTCCATTGCGGTGGTCAAGAATGGCCGGATCGTTTACGTCAAAGCCTACGGCGATGCGCGCACCGAGCCGCGCACGGCGGCCACACCGGAGATGCGCTACAGCATCGGCTCGATCAGCAAGCAGTTCACGGCGGCGGCCATCCTGCTCTTGCAGGAGCAGGGCAAGCTGTCGCTCGACGACCGTGTTGCACGGTTTATCCCCGACCTGACGCGCGCCAACGAAGTCACCATCCGCCAGTTGCTCTCGCACACCTCCGGCTATCAGGACTACTGGCCGCAGGATTATGTGATGCCCTTTATGCTGAAGCCGGTGACGGCGCAGCAGATTCTCGACCGCTGGGCGCGCAAGCCGCTCGACTTCGATCCCGGCACGAAATGGCAGTACAGTAACACCAACTACGTCATCGCCGGGGTGATTGTCGAAAAGGCCGCCGGTAAGCCGCTGCTCGAATTCCTGCGCGAAAAAGTCTTTGCGCCGCTCGGCATGCGAAGCGTCACGGACATCGATCAAGAAAAACTTACAGAGAGCGATCCGACCGGCTACATGCGTTATGCCCTCGCGCCGCTGCGCCCGGCGCCAAAGGAAGGGCGCGGCTGGCTGTTCGCGGCAGGCGAGCTGGCGATGACGGCTCAGGACTTGGCGCGCTGGGACATCTCGATCATTGATCGAAAGGTGATGCAGCCCGCTTCTTACCACGAGCTTGAGACCGAAGTTCGGCTCAAGAACGGCCTGGGCACGCAGTACGGACTTGGCGTCGGCGTCGCCAGAGTGGAGGGGCACCGCGCCATCTCACACAATGGCGAGGTCTCAGGCTTCACCGCCGAAAATCTCGTCTTCCCCGACGAGCGCGTCGCGGTCGCCGTGCTAACTAACCAGGACGCCGCCGGCGCTGCCGGCGTGATTGTGCACGGCATCGCGCCGCTCTTGCTAGCTTCGGACGATCCCGCGACCCCGAAGAAGCAGGAGCAGGCGCGCAAGATTTTCGAGGGGTTACAGCAAGGCAAGATAGACCGCTCGCTCTTCACCGAAGACGCCAACTTCTACTTCAGCGAGCAGGCGCTGAAAGACTTCGCCAGTAGCCTGGGGCCACTGGGACCGCCGCAAGAGTTCAAGCAAACCCGCCAGGGACTGCGCGGCGGCATGACGCTGCGCGTCTACACCGTAGCCTTCGCGCAGAAGACACTGCGCGCCTGGACCTATGAAATGCCGGACGGGAAGCTGGAGCAGTATCAAGTGGCCGAGGATCAGTAAGGAGTAGAGCGATAATCAATCGCGCGCAGCCTGGGAGCGCAGGCATCTTGTCTGCTCATATCACAAATGCAAAAGCAAGCGGGCGAGACGCCCGCGCTCCCAGGCTATACTCCGCTTAATTCTCGTTCGGGTGGCGCGGGCCGCGACGGCCGCCGCGACCTGGGCCGAAGCCGCCTTCCTGAACTTGATAATCCGCCGGCACCTCGAACAGCGAGCGCACTGGCTCTTCGCGCTTGATGTGGGTCAGGCGATAGACGTGCTCGCCCATACGCGGGTCGCTGTGCTTGCTCATCACCACGGTCTGCAATTCCGGCGAATACCAGCGCTCGGAAACCACTTCGACCGCCTGCTCGTTGCCGTGCAGTCCGGCTGGGATAGTAATCACCGACCGCGTCCCTTCAGCCTCGATGCCTTCGATCACCTGCTTGCCGAGTGATTCGGTCTTGATGTCGAAGGGCGGCTGACGCCGCGCGCTCTGCGCCGTCATGTCGTGTGGCGGGCGGCCCGCGGGCAGCGACATCTTGTGCGCCGTGCGGTTGGTGGCGTCCAGCGCGTAGTGGGCGTTGGCTACGGGGTCGTTAATGAAGACCATCCGCGGCGGATCGCCGGCAGAGGCGAAGGGGCCGAGGACGCCGACCGTCATCTCGTGGCGGATGCGGCCTTCGCTGTCGCGATAGAACATGCCTGTGCTCTTGTGAGTCGCGGGGGTGCCGTCGGCGAGCGTCCGCGTGCTTTCCATCTCGACCTGCGCCGAAAACGGCGCGCCGGTGACGGTCTTGTCTCCGAAGCGCATCTCGGACGATAGCAAGTTGAACCCCGGGCCACGCGGGAAATCGCGCTTGTGATCCTCTCCGCTTCCCGCCTGTTGCTCGCTTGCCGCCTGCGACCGGTGATGCCAGTTTCGCGGGCCGGTCTGCTCTTGCGCAGCCAGGCTTGAGGCAAGGGAGAGCATCAGCGCGCCCACCAGGATTAAAGCGAACGGTTGATGTTTTTTCGTAATCATTGTGCCTCTCTTCTTTTGAGTGGCAAGTGACAAGTGACAAGTGACAAGAGCGTATCGGTAATACTGCGCCGCTCTTCCACTCATCACTCATCACTCATCACTTCTTGTCACTTGTCACTATTCAGTAAACCAGTCGGATGGCGCGGGCTAAGCCGTCGTCACCGACAACGATGTCTGCTTTCACGGTCTCGTGTGCGCGCTCGGCGTTCAAAGGTAGCCCCATCGCGATCAGCGAAGCGCGCGGCATCTCAACGCGCATGATCGTGCCGCTGCCCATCGCTGTGGCCTCGTCAAGAGCGGTCAACGGGATGAATTCCGTCACCGTTTCCGGCGAGCGGTCGCCACGGTTAGCCATCTCGTGATGAAAGACCGGCCGCATTCGGCGGCGCGATGCCGAGGTCGCGGTTTTGGGTTTATCGCTAGTCGCCGCGACTTGCACATTCGTCTTGTTTGTTACGTCGGTTGCGGGCACGGCATCGGCAATCAGCGGTTGCGAACTTGCGGATGACTCGACCAGCGATTGCCGGTGCAAAACCTGTAGCGTGACAAGCATCGCCAACAGCAAGAGCGCGGCCGCCGCCGCCAACAGCCAGCGCGTCGGGCGGCGCGACGCTGAGTTGATGAAGACAGGCGGCGCAGCCACGGGAACGGGTGCGGTCTGCTGTTGGAAAGCGCCGAGCAAGGCGGTTTTCATGCCTGCCGATGCTTGCCCGTGTTCAGTGCTTGCGGCGGCATTCAACGCAGCAGTCAGGGCGCGCTCATGCCGTAAGCGCGCGGCGCAGCGCGAGCAGGCGCGGGCGTGCGCCAGGGCGCGTTTGCGCGCCGCCGCTTCGATCAGGAATTCGCAGGCCAGATCGGTCACCACTCTCTCGAATGCTTCGCATGTCATAAGGCACACCTCGCTGTCGGCAATCGCTCACCCTCTTCCGCCTCGCCCATCGCCCGCAGCTTGCTGATCAACATGGCCCGCGCCCGGTGCAACCGCGAGCGCACCGTGCCGACCGGGCAACCGATGATGGCGGCGGCCTGCTCGTAATTCATCTCTTGCATATTGCATAGCACGACGACTTCGCGGTAATGCGGCGGCAGCGCCAGGATGGCCTGCCGCACCGCCACAATCGTTTCGCTGCGCGATAGCTCCGCGAGCGGGTCTTCGCGGGCAATCAAGCGCGCATCTGAGGCTATCTCGTCATCCGCTTCGTCGGTCAATGATACGAAAGCGCGGTCGCGCGCAAGCCGCTTCAGCACACGATTGCGCGCCATACCGTAGAGGTAGGCGGCAACCGAGCCGCGCGTCGAATCAAACAGGCTGCCATCGCGCATCAAGGCCATGAAGACATCCTGAGTCACGTCTTCGGCAACCGCGGGCGAACCGCTCATGCGCAGCGCGAAGCGATAGACGCCCGCTTGCCGCCGGTCGTAGAGCGCGGCAAACGCTTCGGCATCGCCGGCGATCATCAGCCGCAGCAGCGTTTCGTCGTTGGTCGTTGCCAGCGCCTCTTTCATCCGATTCTCAGCTTCTCCCTCTTTCGGCCCCGTCCTGGTTGTCCGCGGCGCGCCGCAATAGTTCCATTAGTTCATTAGATCACAGCCCGGCGACAAATGGCGGACGATATTTGCGGCGCGCGAAAAAATGGGCCGGCCCTTGCGGGTCGGCCCGGAGGAGGACAGCAAGATGCTGGTTCACTCACACATTGACAAGCGCGTCTGCTTGTCTCTACGGAACGAACTCTACGCACGGCGCGCCCCGGCGGATTACTGTCGCTGGCGGTGCTGCGGCGGCTGGTCGCCACCCATCACGCGCTCGGCAACGAACTGGCCGTCGCTGTTGCGAGCGCCGCGCGCCATCACGAAGTCACCGGCTTTGAAATCGGCCAGTGTCGCAGCCTGGCGATTGCGGTTGAATTCGGTGCTGGTAGTCGTATAGATGGTCTGCGCCGCGCCGTCGCGGGTCGTCACGGTCAGCGTGTGCGCCGCCGCGTCAACCGACTGCAACTGCCCGCCGACGCCGTTAAAACGGCCTTCGCCTTGCCCCCTGCCGCGCGGCGGCTGGTCGCCACCCATTACGCGGTCGGCAACGAACTGGCCATCGGTGTTGCGCGCTCCGTGAGCGAACGCGAAATCACCGACTTTGAAATCCGCAAGCTGCGCCGCCTGGCCGTTGCGTTCGTAGGTCGTATTAGCCGTGACATTGATGACGTTGGTCTGATCGTTGCGGCCCTGCACGGTGATTGAAGCGCCGCTGATGGCCGTGATCTTGCCGCCGGCGCGGTTCGCCGGGTCGCCGCCGCGCCCCTCGTGATGCTGCGCCAGCACAGCGGCGCCAATGACGAGATTAAAGAGGCAAACACAAGCAAGCGTCCCTCTGGTAAGTATTCGGTAAATTCCCTTCTGCATGAACTCTCCTTGTTGATCGTCTAAATTTGCGCGCACACGCGTGGCGCAATGGGTTGAATGAAATATGATGCCGGGGAGAACGGCGGAGTTGGGCGCGTTGGCAACGCGATTATCGCGTCGGCCACCGCCGCCACTGGCTGGCGAATCGTCCTCGGTGGTGATGTCCGCGAGGCGCGTGGATGGTTCCAGAGTTTTTTAGATTTTTTTTTTTGCGGATGGCTCGGTGCGGCGCGCAATGCAAACTTGCGCGCCCGCCGCCGGTGTAGGTATGCTCATCAGGTTTATTGACGATGACCTGCTCCAGCTTTCGCTTTCGAGGTTTCTCATGTCACTAGCGAATCTCGTCGGCCATGTGCTCGATGGCAAGTACAGCATCGAACGGCAGCTCGGCAAGGGCGGCATGGGCGCGGTCTATCTGGCGACACACCTCGGCACCGACCGGCCTGTGGCCATCAAGGTCATCATGCCGCAGTTCACGCGCAATGAAGAGTTTGTCGAGCGCTTCCGCCGCGAAGCCAAAGCCGCCGGGCGCATGCGCCATCCGAACATCGTCGACGTCACCGACTTCGGGTTCGCCGCCGTTGACCGCGAACAGGTCGCCTATCTGGTGATGGAATACCTCGACGGCTGCACGCTCGCCGACATCCTCATCGAAGAGAACCAACTGCCGGTCGCCTGGGTGGTCGACATCCTCGAACAGACTTGCTCGGCGGCTGACGAAGCGCATCAGGCGGGCATCATCCACCGTGACCTGAAACCCGAAAACATCTGGCTGGAGCCGAACCGGCGCGGCGGCTACACCGTCAAGGTGCTCGATTTCGGTCTGGCCAAGCAGGGCGACCCGATGGCCCTTGCCGGCGCGGCGGCGAATCCTTCACTGAGCGACGAGTCGGCGAACCAGCCCACCATTGCCGCCTCGGCGCGCGACACGAACATCATCGGACAGGGCGCGCCAACCTTCCTGCCCGATCAGGCGCTAACGCAAGCCATCACGCCGGACACCGCCGCAACCCAAACGCTGCCCTTGAATGAAGAGGCGAAGACGCACATCGCGCCCGAAAGCGACCAGATGATGGCGCCGCCGGCGGCGAATGCGACCGCCGAGGCCGTCACGATGATTCAATCGCCGGCAAGTGGTGAAGTGCGGCGCTTCACGTCGCCAACCGTAGACGAAGAGGGCGGCACGCTCATCATGGTTGAGCTACCGAACAACGCCACATCGCTCGACGACAACAGCGCCACTCAATTGCTGCCACCCGGCGACCACACGAGCGCCAGCGGCGAGTTGGCACGACCTGTGGCGGCAAGGACCACGGCAAACGGCGCGCAGCCAACGGCTGAAGAGATTGCCGCCGCGACCGGCTCGGCGGGCGGCATCACGCGCGTCGGCGCGATCCTCGGCACGCCGCTTTATATGTCGCCGGAACAGACTCGCGGCGAAGCCCTCGACCCGCGCTCGGACATCTACAGCCTCGGCGTCATCGCCTATCAAATGCTCGCCGGCAGTCCGCCCTTTACCGGCGAAATCAACGACGTGCTCAGGGGTCACATGGAAGCCGAGCCGCCGCCGCTGCGCGAGCGCCGCAAGAAGGTCTCCAAGCGCACGGAGCAAGTCATCATGAGCGCGCTGGCCAAGTCACCTGCCGAGCGCCCGGCGACAGCGATGAGTTTCGCCAATGCCCTGCGCGCCAGCGACGAAGGGCCGGGCAAATTGTTCCGGCGCGCTCTGGCCCTCTACAGCGAGCACTTCCCGGTCTTCTTCCGCCTGTCGCTGGTCGCCTACATGCCGGTGCTGCTGCTGACGTGCCTGTTTGTGATCCTCGACTTGCTCCTCAAGGCAGGCTGGCTGCCGAGACTGGCCGGCGGCATCATCGCCGGCGTTCTCGGCATCGTGATGTTCATTACTGAGCTCGTCTCGACGGCGGTGGTTACCGGCATCAGCATCTGGTTCGTCGTGCAGTTGGCGGTCGCGCCGCTCAGGCCCTTGAAGCTGCGGCACGCGCTGCGCGCTTTAAAGTCGCGGATCAAGCGTCTGACGACGACGAGCTTTCGCGTCATCATCGGCACCATTCTACGCATGTGCCTGTTCATCATTCCCGGTGTGCTTTACTTCATCAACTCATCGCTGGTCAGCCCTGTGGTGGTGATGGAGAATCTGCGAGGCCGGGCCGCGGTGCGCCGCTCGAAGGAATTGGTCAAACGCGCCCGACCGACAGTGATCGCCATCGTCCTCATTAACCTCCTATTGCCGGTGCTGCTCGGCCTCCTGTTTACCACCGCTTTCGGCATTCAGAAGCGCCATATGGGCGAAGGGGCCAAGCTCAGCGTGCGAGTGGGCGAGCTGATCCCGACGATCATTAAAATCTTCATCCTGCCGCTGCTCTCGATGTTGACGGCGCTGCTCTACCTGAAAGTGCGCCAGCTCGGCGGCGAACGCTTCAACCAGATGCTCGATCAATTCGAGGCCGAAGAAGCGCCGCGCACCCGTTGGCAACAACGCATGCGCGAGCGGCTGACCTCGTCGGGCGCGACGCGCTCGGCTTAAGATGTGGCGCAAGCTGTTAGCTTGCGTCCAGACTTGCGCAAGCTAACAGCTTGCGCCACAACGGAGGCCCTCCGGCTTGAAGACCGCCCACCAAACAGTTGCCGACGACGACGCGCCGCAGCTCGCGCGCCGGCTCGGACTGTTCGACGCGACGATGATCGTCATGGGCGGCATCATCGGCTCCGGCATCTTCATCAACGCTTACGTCGTCGCCCGCCAGGTGCATCCGCCGTGGCTGGTGCTGGGCGCATGGGCGATGGGCGGCGTGATTGCGCTGGCCGGCGCTTTCATCTACGCCGAGCTGGCGGCGCACCGCCCGCAAGTCGGCGGCCAGTACGCTTACATCCGCGAAGCCTTTCACCCGCTGCCGGCCTTCCTGTATGGCTGGACGCTGCTGCTGGTGACGCAGACCGGCGGCATGGCCGCGGTCGCCGTGACCTTCGCAAAATACTTTGCGCAGCTCACCAACCTGCCCGACAGTGACCGGGCGAGCGCCATCATTGCGGTCATTGCGCTGGCGCTGTTGACGCTGATTAACTGTCTCGGCGTGCGCGCCGGCAGCACTGTGCAGAGCGTCTTGATGGTTTTAAAGATCATCGCCATCCTGGCGTTGATTGCCTGCGGTCTGTTCATTGCCCGGACGCCGGCCCAGCCGACCGAGCTGATTTATAACGATGAATGGCGACCGGCGGCAGGCTATTTTACGCCGGGCCTCGACGGGCTGACGTTGACGGCTTTCGGCGCGGCGCTGGTGCCGGTGATGTTCGCTTATGGCGGCTGGCAGACGTCGTGCTTCATCGCCGGCGAAGTGCGCGAGCCGCGCAAGAACATGCCGCGCGGCCTGTTGATCGGTGTGCTGGGCGTTATCATCCTCTACATGCTGGCGAATTATGTCTACGTCCACGTGCTCGGCGTTGACCAGTTGGCACAGACCAAGACGCCGGCTTCGGAAGTCATGCGCTTGATCCTCGGCGAACGCGGCAAGAGCTTGATTGCCGCCGGCATTGCCATCTCGACGCTCGGCTTTCTCAGCCAGGGGATGCTGACCGCGCCGCGCGTCTACTTCGCGATGGCCGATGATGGCTTGTTCTTCAAGCGCGTCGCCTGGCTCGACCCGCGAACCCGCGTGCCGGTCGTCGCCATCGCTTTGCAAGGCGCGCTGGCCATCGTCATCATCCTGGCTCTAGCGGGAATCTACGCGAAGATTCTCAACTATGTGATGTCCGTAGACACGATTTTCTTCGCGTTATCGGCGGCCTGCCTGTTTGTCTTTCGCCGCCGCGACGGGCGGGCCAGCTTCCGCGTGCCCTGGCACCCGCTGACGACGCTGGTCTTCATCATCGCCGAATGCTTTGTTGCCGTAAGCGTCGTGGTCAACTATCCGCTCGATAGCGTGAAAGGCTGGGCGATCTTGCTCGCGGGCATTCCGATCTATTTCCTCTGGCGCGGAAAACGTGATGAGCAACACTGAGCGAGTCAAAGCTTCGCCGTACATCGAATGGGCCAAGACAGAGGCTGCGGCGCGCTTCAACCTGGCGACCAGCGGCCTGATTCATTACCCGCTCGCCGAGTTGCCGGTAACGCTCGCCGACCTGGAATTGAGCGGGCCAAGTTTTTATGGCTACGCGCCGTTACAACAGGCGCTCGCCAAGAAGTGCGGCGTTGACACAGACTGCGTCGTTCAGGCGACCGGCACATCGCTGGCGAATCATCTGGCGATGGCGACACTGCTAGAGCCCGGCGACGAAGTGATTGTCGAGCAGCCCGGTTATGATCCGTTGCTCGCGGTGCCGCGTTATCTCGGCGCGACCGTCAAACGACTGGAGCGGCGGCGCGAGGATGGCTTTCGCGTTGACCTCGCCGAGTTAGAGCGTCGGGTCAGCAGCCGCACACGGCTGATCGTCCTGACGAACATGCATAATCCGACCGGCGCGCTCACCGGCGAAGAAACTTTGAAGCAGGTTGGCGAGCTGGCGCGCAGCGTCGGAGCCCGCGTCCTGGTGGACGAAGTTTACCTCGAAGCGATCTTTGACGACGCGCGTCCCTACGCCTTTCAGCTCGGGCGCGAATTCGTAACCACCAGCAGTCTGACAAAGGCGTATGGCTTAAGCGGCTTGCGCTGCGGCTGGATTCTGGCCGAGCCGGAGCTGGCGCGGCGCATCTGGCGATTGCACGACATCTTCGGCGGCATTCCGGCGCACCCGGCAGAACGCTTAAGCGTCGTCGCGCTGCACCATCTTGACCGCATTGCGGCGCGGGCCAAAGCGCTGCTCGACGCCAACTGGCGCGCGCTCGATCACTTCCTCGAATCGCGCCGCGACCTCGAATCTTTTCGCCCGCGATTCGGCACCGTCGTTTCGCCGCGCTTGAGGCATGGGCAGGTGGACGACCTGTGCGCCTTGCTGCGCGAGAAGTACGAAACCTCTATCGTGCCGGGCCGCTTCTTTGAGATGCCGGAGCATTTTCGCATCGGCATCGGCATTCCCGGTGATATACTGCGGGAAGGTTTGGCGCGACTGGGCGCGGCGCTTGATGAGATGGCCAAGAGAAGCTGAACCGTCTGAATAATCTTCATAGCGGAGGACAACAGAATGAGCCCCAAGAAGCTGAGAAGAGTAATCTGCCTGGTGCTGGCGACGCTAGTGTTGATGCTGTCTTTTGACATCAGCAGCGACGCGGCGCAGCGCCGGCGGCATCGCAATCCCGAAGCCGGCAAGAAGAAAGCCGCCAAGCGCATCGGCATCGGCGCGGCAGTAGGCGCAGCGGCAGGCGGATTGATCGGCGGCAAAAAAGGCGCGGCCATCGGCGCGGGCGCCGGAGCCGCCGGCGGCACCGCTTATCACGTCCACAAGAAACGCCAGTACCGCCGCCGTCATCGCCGCTAGTCGTTAGAGGGGGAAAACAGAAGGCAGGAAGCAGGAAGCAGGAGGCAGTCCCGTAGGGACGCGATGTTTATAGTTGCAGCCACCGAAAATGACGAAGCCCCGGAGGGGCGAAATGGCGACATTGCGCTCCTGACGGAGCTTGAATCTTAAGCGCATCGGTGACTATAAACATCGCGCTCCTAACGGAGCTAGGGAATCAACTGACAACTGATAACTGGCAACTGCCTCCTGCCCCTATTCCCTCTTGAGCGGGCGGCCCATCAACTCGTTGGCGGCTTCAATGGCCGGTTTGTCTTCATAAAGTAGCGCATGGATGCTGGCGGTGATCGGCATATCGATATTCAAGCGTTTGCCTAGCTCATAAATCGCCCGCGTCGTCTTCACGCCTTCGGCGACTTCGCGCATCTCGCCGACGATCTCCGTAAGCTTCCGGCCCCTCCCCAACTCAACCCCGACGCGGCGGTTGCGCGACAGCTCGCCCGTACAGGTCAACACCAGGTCGCCGAGCCCTGCAAGTCCGGCAAGGGTTTCAACCCGCGCCCCTTGCGCCAGCGCCAGCCGCGTCATCTCGGCCAGCCCGCGCGTGATGATGGCCGCCACCGTGTTCGTCCCCATCCCTAAGCCGCGCACCACGCCTGAGCCAATCGCCACGACGTTCTTGACCGCGCCGCCCAGCTCGACGCCGATCACATCCGAGTTCGTGTAGACCCGAAAGACGTTGGCGCTCAACAGGCGCTGTACGGCTTCGCTCGCTTGCGGCTCGCGGCTCGCCGCGACAATCGCCGTCGGGTCGCCGCCGGCCACTTCGCGCGCAAAGCTCGGCCCCGACAACGCCGCGAAGCGTGGCGCGAATCGCTCTTTAAGGACATCAACGATGACTTCGTCCATGCGCATCAGCGTCACGTTCTCGATGCCCTTGGTGGCGCTGACGAGTGTTTGTTGAACGCTCAAGTAAGACCGCATCTGCTCGACGACCTGGCGCGTCGCATGCGAAGGCACGACGATGAGGACGAAGCCAGCGCCGTCCAATGCTTCGGCGAGCGAATCGGTGGCGTGCAGGTTTTCAGGCAACTCGATATCGGTCAAGTAATATGGATTGCGGTGTGTGGCGTTGATCTGATGGGCGACTTCCGGTTCGCGCGCCCACAAGCGAACCGCGTGGCGGTTGCGCGCCGCGACTAACGCGAGCGCCGTCCCCCAACTGCCCGCGCCAATGACGGCGACCTGCTGTGATTCCGTTGTCACGGGTTCGGCGGACATTAACCCCGGCCTCCGCCCGCCGCCGCGTCCGACGACGAAACCCGCATGCCGATCTTATTTTCGCGGCCCGCTAGCAAGCGGCTGATGTTCTCGTGATGCTTGGCAACGATCAAGGCGCAGCCGGCGATGGCGATGACGATCAGCGCCGTCAGATGCCCATGTTGCGGGCTGTCCGGCAAGAGTAATCCATAATACAACCACACCCAGAGCGGCACCGCGGCGGTCGCGATGATCGAGCCGAGCGAGACGTAGCGCCAGAGGTAGACGATCAGCAGCCATAAGCCCAGCGTCGTCAACACCGCGTAGGGCGCTAGCACCAGAAAGACGCCGACGCCGGTGGCGACGCCTTTGCCGCCTTTGAATTTAAGAAAGGCCGGGAAGATGTGGCCGACGATGGCGGCGATGGCTGCCGCGCCGACCCAGAGATAATCGGCGGGCTCGACCTGGCACATCAGCAAAACCGCAGCCGCGCCTTTAGCGACGTCGAGCGCGTAGGTGAGCAGGCCGCCACGCCAGCCGGCGCGCCGCGAAACGTTGGTCGCACCGATGCCGCCCGAACCGATGCGGCGCACGTCTTCGCCTCGCGTGAAGACGTACTTGATCAGCAGGTAGCCGAACGGAACGGAACCGAGCAAGTAAGCACTGACGACACACGCGGCTCTCAGCAACATCAATTCACTCTCCGTTTCGTCGTGGAAGGAAACCCATCGCGCCGGATACGCGCCCCGGTTGCGCCGTGAATATATCAGACACGCAAGGAAAATGAGAAATGGTGATGGCACAGTCTGTGCGTAAGAAAACAGGGGTTGGTCTATGCACACACGAGAAAGGCGGCTGCGCGTTCAGATAAAGGCCGACAGCCGCTTGCATAAAGGAAGCGAATGGAATTCATCCGAGCAGCGCGCGCCGGCTGCTTGGTTGCAAAACAGTCTCAGGCGTTGTCAGACAGTGTGAATATTTGGCTGGGACACGTTTGCAATCTTATCAAAGGGCGAAGAGGCCGTTTAGAACCGACCGCCGAGCGATGGCTTGCGTCGGTCAGCGGTCAACGAAATGGAGGGAGTTATGCAAACTGAAATGAT
The DNA here is from genome assembly GCA_035275065.1 of Blastocatellia bacterium. Taxonomy (NCBI): domain Bacteria; kingdom Pseudomonadati; phylum Acidobacteriota; class Blastocatellia; species Blastocatellia bacterium. Next base: position 46,553 of record DATENM010000085.1, on the reverse strand, counting down.
GAACGACAAGAAAGAGATGGCCAGATTGCGTCACGCCTACGAGCATGACGCGCGCAGCCGCGGGCTACAGAAAAACTGGTTCGTCGCGCTGGTGGCTTTATGGATTGTCATCTGGGGCTTTGTTGGGCTGTCGGGAGTCTTGCCGCGCCCGCTTTGGGTAGCGCTGCTGGCGCTGCTGGTGCTCTCGGCATTTGCCATCGCCCTATTCGGACCGCGCAACCGTGAGCGGAGAATCCATTGATCTAGCCAACCTGCGAACGACGCTTGTGAGCAAACAGGCTAATGAGAGGAAGCGATCATCGATGCTGGAAATCGGATATGCATTGTCGAGCGAAGAGCATACTGCCAACGACCTGATCCGTAATGCGCGCCGCGCCGAAGAATCGGGCTTTACCTTCGCGCTGATCTCGGATCACTTTCACCCGTGGATAGACAAGCAGGGCCAGAGCCCTTTCGTCTGGAATGTGATTGGCGGCATCAGTCAGGTCACCGAAAAGCTGCGGCTGGGAACCGGCGTAACCTGCCCGACGTTTCGCATTCACCCGGCGATCATCGCCCAGGCAGCGGCGACCTCGGCGGCCATGATGCCGGGCCGCTTCTTTCTCGGCGTCGGCACCGGCGAAGCGCTCAACGAGCACATTCTCGGCGACAAGTGGCCGCCACACGATGAGCGCGACGAGCGTCTCGAAGAGGCCGTCGAGTTGATCCGCCTGCTCTGGGAAGGCGAAGAGGTCAGCTTCCGCGGTGACTTCTACGATGTCGAAAACGCGCGCATCTACACGCTGCCCGACGAGCCGCCGCCGATCATCTATGCCGCCTCGGGGCCGAAAGCGGCGCAGACCGCCGGGCGCATCGCCGACGGGCTGGTCAGCACCGCGCCCGAAAAAGAGATCGTGCAAAAGTTTGAAGAGGCCGGCGGCCAGGGTAAGCCGAAGTATGGCCAATTGACCGTCTGCTGGGCGCAGGATGAAGAGCAGGCCGTCCGCACGGCTTACGAGTGGTGGCCGAATGCCGCCGTGCGCGGCGAGCTGTCTCAGGAACTACCGACACCGAAGTTCTTCGAGCAGGCGGCGAAGATGGTCAGGGAAGAAGATGTCGCCGAGGCCATCACCTGCGGCCCCGAAGCCGAGCGCCACCTGGAGAAGATTCGGGAGTTCGCCGACGCCGGCTTTGATCACGTCTATGTGCATCAGGTCGGCCCGGATCAAGAGGGCTTCATGAAGTTTTACGAACAGGAGATCATCCCGAAGATCGCCGGGCTATCGCGCCGCACTTCAACCAGCAGCGGCAAGTAACATTCAGGCGATGCGGGCGGTAACCGTCGTGGCCACCCGCATCGTTCTCTCAACCTAATTCCCAGCAAGCACTGGCCAGTTGATCCACCCTTTGTTACGGGACCAAGATATAATGAACGCATGTTAAAGGCTCTTGAAGACCTTGAAGACCTTGAAGACCTGGCTGCGGTTGCCGAACGCCGCGAGGAAGAAACGGTTACGCACGCTGATTTGATTGCCGAACTTAAAACTGATGGCCTCTTACAAGATTGAGTGGAGACATTCAGCCGTAAAAAAATTGTAGGTCGGTAGCCGTTTAAAATTGAGCAGACCATGCTGATGTCGGCTTGCTTGACGCGCCCCTGCCGGTTTGTTAGTTTCAACTCTCAAGTGAGCCATTGCTATCTCGCCTTATCTCGCGCTCACAATCAGGTTGAATAGCTTTACTCGGAGGGTGTCCTTATGAACACGGAAGCGCTCGGAATGATCGAGACCAAAGGCTTCGTCGGCGCTGTCGAAGCCGCCGATGCCATGAGCAAAGCCGCCAATGTGGTGCTGGTTGGCCGCGAATACATCGGCGGCGGTTACGTCACCGTCTTTGTGCGCGGCGATGTCGGCGCGGTCAAAGCCGCGACCGATGCCGGCGCTGCCGCTGCCCGCCGCGTCGGCGAACTGGTCAGCGTCCACGTCATTCCGCGCCCGCACCGCGAGCTCGAACAGGTGCTCGACGCCAACGGCCTCGGCGCCAAACAGCTCGGCGGCGCGGATCAAAAGCAACTCCCCGCCGGCTCACAGGAAGACGGCAAACGCTCGCTGCAATCCGGCAACAAAGATCGCGTGAAGTAATTGTCAGTTGCCAGTTAGTGGTTCCCAGTTGGTCGCGGGTTGGTCAGCTCATAAACCGGCAACCGGCGACCGGTAACTAAGTTATGAGTAGCGACAAGGCATCGCAATCGGTCGAGCAGGCGCGCGAGCTGGTCGAGCGGGCTTCGCAAGCGCAAAAGACGCTGGCCACGTTTTCGCAGGAGAAGATTGATGGCATCGTCGCGGCGATGGCGCGGGCGGCGCTCGCCGACGCGTATCGGCTCGGCGAGATGGCACACCTCGAAACCGGCTTCGGCGTCGCTGCCGACAAGGCGATCAAGAATCGCTTCTCCGCCGAGCAAATTTACAACTTCATCAAGCCGATGCGCACCGTCGGCATTCTCAAGCAGACCGAAACGATTGTCGAAGTCGCTTCGCCGCGCGGCGTCGTCGCTGCCATCATCCCTTCGACCAATCCGACCTCAACGGCCATCTTCAAAATCCTGGTGTCGGTCAAAGCGCGTGACGCGGTCGTCTTAAGCCCGCACCCTTCGGCGGCCAACTCGATCAACGAAACGGCGCAAGTCATGCGCGCCGCCGGCGAAGCCGCGGGACTGCCGCCCGGCGCGATTTCCTGCATGACGGTGGCGACCATCGAAGGCACACAGGAGTTGATGAAGCACAAGCGCACGGCGGTGATCCTGGCGACCGGCGGCATCGGCCTGGTGCGCGCGGCTTACTCGTCGGGCAAGCCGGCGTTCGGCGTCGGCCCCGGCAACGTGCCGGCCATGATCGAGCGCTCGGCCAATGTCACCAAAGCGGTTAAAGATATTCTCACCGGCAAGACGTTCGACAACGGCACCATCTGTTCGTCGGAGCAGGCGATTGTCACCGAGCGCGCGGTTGAAGCGCAGGTGCGCGAACGCCTGCTTGCCGAGGGCGCGTACTTCTTAAACGCCGAAGAGAAGGCGGCGCTGGCCAGAGTCGTGGCGACTGCGACCAACACGCTCAACCCGAAGATCGTAGGCCGCAGCGTCAAGGCGATTGCCGAGATGGCCGGCCTCCGTGTGCCCGACGGAACACGCGTGCTGATCTGCGAGCTGGACGGCGTCGGGCGCGATCACCCGCTGTCGATGGAGAAGCTGTCGCCGATCCTCGCCTACTACGTCGTTGATAACCTGGAGCAAGGCAGCGAGCGTTGCGCGCAGATCCTGCGCTATGGCGGTATGGGACACACGGCTTCGGTTCACACAGGCAGCCGCGAGGCGGCCAAAGAATACGGCATCCGCATGCCTGTGTCGCGCGTCATCGTCAACAGCCCGTCCACGCATGGCGCCATTGGCTTTACGACCGACCTTGAGCCTTCGATGACCCTGGGGTGCGGCTCGTGGGGTGGCAACGTCACTTCCGACAACATCTCGCCGCGCCACTTGATGGACGTCAAGCGCATCGCGTTTGAGACCAAGCCGATCAATCAACCGGCAGCCACCGAGCGCGCGGCGGCGCGGCCCGCACAGCCTTTGACAGTTGATCGCGCCGCCATCGCTTCGCTGGTAGATCGCTTTCTTGCCGAGCGCCACGCGCCGGCTCACACCCCGGCTCACACGCATGCGACGCCGCCGCCCGTGCCGTCTGCGTTGCCTGTGCCGCCACCACCGGCCGCGCCGTCAGGCGGCCAGTGGGCCGCATCACGTCAGGCAGGTCTGCCTGAGCCGCCCGCGCCGCCGCCGCCGCCACCACAGGCCACGCCTCCCGTCGCCGCGTCAGGCAATGGCGCGGTCAAGCCGGCAGTTTACGACTTTGTTTGCGAAGACGACGTGCGCCGCGCCATCACCGCGCGTGAAAAGATACACGTCAACGCCCGGACGATCATCACGCCGGCAGCCCGTGACCTCGGCGAAGAGCATGAAATTTTCGCCCGCGGCTAATGCCGGCACAGCCCACAGCCATCTATCAGGTATCGGATACTAGCTTTTCAGGTTTCCTGCCACTAAGGAGGATTTATGAAGCGAATTACATTTGTTCTTGTGGCGCTGATTCTGCTGGCCAGTGTGCTGGTCGTCATCAAGACGGCGCGGGCGCAACGGGCGGGCGGCGAAAGCGACGCCGTCACACAGGAGCAGTGGGAATATCTGGTGGTCACAGGCCCCCAGACCAACCTGACGCCGTCCGGCAATTCGAGCCTGCGCAAAGAGTCGGTCGGCTTTAGCCGTGAAGACTTTGTCGTCGAGCAGCAAATGGACAAGCTCGGAGCGAAAGGCTGGGAGCTGGTGTCGGTATCGGGCGCGCCGGGCGGCCCGGTCTATTATTTCAAACGCCGAAAATAAGGAGGACGCCAAGATGATGCTGATGAATCGAAGCAGGCGGCTGACGCGGGGACTGGCTTGCCTGATTACGCTGGTCTGTTTAATCACCCTGATGCCGGGCAAAGCGGCGGCATGGAGCGGCGACGGGCACCGGGTCACGGCGCTCATCGCCTACCTGCTGCTGACGCCGCGCGCCCAGAAGAACGTGCTGGCCGTTTTGCAGGGCCGGAAGATCATCGAAGTAGCGACCTGGCCCGACCAGATTAAAAGCGCCGGCAAGGGCTGTGTCATACCGGGCGCGGCGGGGTGTAAATCCGAATACAGGCCGGAGACGGCAGTGTGGCACTTCGTTGACATTCCCTACGACAAGGACAAGTACGATCCGCATGCGGACTACTGCCGCTCGACGCGCTACGGCGACTGCATCATCCCGGCCATCGAAGATTTTCGCGACATCCTGAACCGCTCGACTAAGAGGGCGTTCGACTCGAACGGCGACGAGCAGAAGCGCAAGCTCAACGACGCGCTGAGCTTCCTGGTCCACTTCCTCGGCGACATTCATCAGCCGCTGCACGCCGCCGAGCGCAATCACGACGCCGGCGGCAACAACGTCGCGGTCACCTGGGAAGGCGAGCCGAAGTACGCCTATGACAACGTCTGGAATCTGCACTCGGTCTGGGACGACTACCTGGTCACCCGCAACATCATGCTGATGCCGCAGAACAAGCAGACAGATAACTTTTACGCCAAGGCGCTATTCGACAAGCTCAGCCAGGCCGAGCGCGACTATGCGCAACTGAAAGCCGCACACATCGAGTCGGGGCATGCGGAAAACGTCATTGCCTGGGCCGAAGCCGCGCACGAGCTGGCGAAAAGCGGCGCTTACCACTTGCCTTCGAAGACGGTTAAGACCTCGACCCGCGGCTTTCAGAAGATTGTGCAGGGCCAGCCTGTAGACATCGTCGTGCTGGACGAGAAGTACTTCACCGATAACATGCCGGTTGTTGAAAAGCAGTTGCAAAGGGGAGGCGTGCGGCTGGCGCGAATCCTCAACGAGATTTTCGACAAAGACATCCCATCCAACTGAAATGATGAAGTATGAATGATGAATGATGAAGTGGCGGAGCCAGCGCCCATTGCGGTGGAATTTGTCTCCCCCATTCATCATTCATCATTCATCATTTCTCATTCATCATTTTCCGTGCCCCTTGATCGCCCGCGTCGCAAGCCGTCAGCGACAGCGTGAAGCCGGGAATGGCCAAGGAGGAGTCGTGGCAGAGACCGCAAGAAAGGCGAGGCTCTCGGTGCCGTCTTCGTCCCTGCCAAGGTTGGTCGACCGATTCCCGTGCGACCGGCCAGCGCCAACAGCCTGCGACGCCGGCGATCAAGGCGATGGTCATTCAATTCAGCGCGGCGGCAACCCGCCGCGTTTCAAGATCACTGGCCGCTATGAGCGGCCCCCGCTTGCCCGAACCTACGCAGCGTGATGAGGCATCCCGTGGTCTCTCCCCTGATCCTAAGGATAGAGATCATCAGGCCGACGATCAGTTCGGGCAAGCAGAGGCCGCCACAATTCTGCTGCCACTGCGATCCCCGCAACCCTGTTGGTTCGATCCCAAGCAAGCTTTGCTGATCCCGTTAGCCCGCAACAGCCAGCTTCCCCAGACATGCGGTAGACGCATGGAGAGTCGCCGTGAATGCGGGGAGTTCATTCAGCAAACGGAAAGCACGAAACGGATGCGATGAATGATTTGCAGCGGCTGTCCAGAGGACAGCCAGCGTGCCGCGCATTCACGCGAAGGCGAGTCAGATGCGAATGGCAGGTGGGCCACGGCTGGTCGGGCGGCGCATCACGCCGTCAGGCAGGACGCGCGATTCATGCGGGCAATCAAGCAAGGCCGGCGCACCGGGCGGCGCACACGGGCTGTTGACTTCGAGCGCAACCGGCGAATTGGTTTCGTCGTCAGACGCCTGCTCGCGGTTGTCTTCGTCGGGCAGCGATAGATTAAAGCGACCGGGCAAAAAGTCGGGCGCAAACTCGTCGGCGCAAACGCGCGCGAATCGGCCCGTGCCGTCACCGAGCCAGACGACAACGGCTTCCGCATGCAGCAGGTCTGTCCAGATCAGGTCGGCGTCGCCGTCGTTATCGAGGTCTTTGGAGAGGAGCGTGCCGGGCGCGGCGTTCAACGCCTCGAAGTGAAGCCAGGAGCTGGCGTCGGCCATCGCCAGGCGAATCTCAACGCTGCGCCGCGCTCCCGTGCCGGCGAGGCGCGCGCGATCAAGGTCGCCGTTGTTATTGAAATCGGCCAGCACGAGGGTCTGACCGAAACGCAGGGCCGGATCGATTGCCGTATCGGCGCTCGCCGATGGCGCGGCGCTGAATGGCAGCGCCGCCAGCACCAGCAGCGCCACCAGCAATCCGGCAATCTTTGAGCGCGTTGGATTCACCGTCGTAGACTATAGCGCCTTGATTCGCTTAACGCAATCACTGTTTTCGCCGCCGCACAGGCAGCATTTCAAGCCACACACGTCATTTGTTGACCGCGGCAGCGCCACCTTCGCGCGGCGCCGTGCGCCCGTTACGCGTGCGCGCGACGATGTGGCGGTCGCCGGCATTGACCGCGACGCGGATCGGGTGGAAGGCGCCGTCCTTCTTGTTGTTTGTCGGGTAGTAACCGATTGAGTACTGCGTGCGCAGATCGGTCGAAATCTGCTGCGCGATGGTGTGAACTTCAGACAGCTCGCGCGGGAAGAAGGCGCGCCCGCCTGTGTCATCGGCCAGCTTCTTCAAGAGCGTTTCGGCCTTGTCCTTGTCGCTCTTGCGGAACAGGCCGCGGTCGCCGTCCAGGTCGCTGATGAAACCGATCAGGTAAATCTGCACATCGGTTTCGCGCAGGTGGTCAACCACTTCGTTGAACTTGTAGTAGCTGTCTTTGTCCAATCCGTCGGTCACCAGGATGATGGCCTTGCGGCGGTTCTTGCCTTCCTTGCTGGCGTAATCGGCGCCGACATAGAGCGCGTCGAGCATGGCGGTCTGGCGCGAGGCGACCAGGCTTTGCAGCGTATCGATGACGTCGGCGGTGTCTGCGGTGAACTCTTCGAGCAACTCGGGCTGGTCTTTAAACTCGATGACCGCCATCTCGTCATCCTTGCGCGTCTCTTTGACGAGGTTGACCGAGGCTTTAATCACCGTGTCGAGCTTCGAGCGCATCGAGCCGGAAGTGTCTATGGCGAAGACCAGCGACACAGGCACCTGCTCTTTGCTGAAGAAATCGATCTTCTGCGGCAGCTTGTCTTCAAAGACCTGAAAGTTGTCCTGCTTCAAGTCCATGACTGGCTTATTCGACTGATCGACGACCGTCACGTCGAGCAAGACCAGGTCGGTGCCCAGGCGGATGACACCCTGATCGTCCTGGCCTTCCGCCTCTTTCTCTTTCGGGTCGGGGTGTTGCGGCTTGTTGAGGGTCGGCTTGTTCGGCTTCTCCTGGTCGTCAGCCGCCGAGACGTTAGCGAACGAACCGACGAGCAGCACGAGCCATGCGAGGCTCACGGCGAGCAATCGGGTCTGTACAGCTTTCATAGGCAAATTCTACTCCGCGCGATGTGGGTTTGGAAACAGTGATGCCGGCGGCGAGCGCCTTCCCTTCGCTGCCTGGTCTGGGATGCGCGCGACCGTCACATCGGTTGCCGAAAGCAGGTGAGCGGAGTCGAACTTTAAGGCTGGCAGCGAGACCGCGCCCGGCCGCCGTCGAACGCTCGACGGGCGGCCGGGACGCGCCGTTTATTTCTTGAACGATTGATAGCCGTCTCTGTAAGACAGCGACAGCCGGCCAAGCCCTTTCGGGGGGTTCACCTTGACCATCACCTTATGCCACTTGGCGTCGCTCGTCATATCCGACGGGTAATAGCCGATGGAGTACTGGTGCCGCAGCTCAAGCGCAATGCGTGTGCAGATTTCGACCAATTCCGGCTCGTTGTAGGCGTTCGGGAAGAATGAGCGCCCGCCCGTCATACGCGAAATCTCTTCGAGCACGCCGCGGCCGTAACCGGCCAGGGAGTCTGAAGCCGGGTCGGTGATGCCGATAGCATAGATCTGCACGTCGGCTTCTTTGACGCGATTGCGCAGCTCTTTGTAAGTGTAGCGGCTGTTGTTGTCCTGGCCGTCAGAGATAATCAGCAGGGCTTTCTTCTGATGCCGCCCCTGCGCGACCTTCTCGACCGCCAGATAGGCGGCGTCATAAAGCGCGGTCGAGCCTTTGGGGTTGACGAACATCAGGTGGCCGACGACCTGCTCGCTTGAGGTGGTGAAATCCTGCACTAGCTTGGCGCGGTCATTGAAGCCGATAAGGAAGAAGTCGTCGTCTTCGTGCGAGGTCTCCATGAAGCGGCGCAGCGCTTTGATCGAGCGCATAATGCGATCCTTCATCGATCCCGACACATCGTAGACGATGCCGACCGAGATCGGCGCATCTTCGTCGGTGAAGTGGTGGATGTGCTGCTTGACCTTGTCGTCGAAGAGGTCGAAGTGATCCTGCGTCAGGCCGGTCACAAACCGTCCGTAGGTATCGGTGACGCTGACCAGGACGTTGACGACGCCGGTGCCCAGGAAGATCTGGCCGTTCGGGCCGGTCTTCAGGTCGGCAGGCTTGGGCGCGGCTTTGTCGTCGTCGGTTTTGGCCGCCTCTTTAGCATCGGCAGTCGCCTGCGCCGGAGAGTTTTTACTCTCCTTCTGTGCAATCGCACGGTCGAACGGCGCCAATGACAAGAACAGGAACACGATCAGGAAGGCGCACGCTAATCTACCTCTCATGGCTTTGCCCTCCGGCAGAGTGGGCCGGTGTGCCCGGCCTCTGGAGCGTTGATTGATTCGGCATCAGGCGGCATGCGCTGTCGCCCGCGAATTTTAATAGGTTGCCTGACAGAAACGGTGGCCGGTCAGAACGACCTTCCAAGTGCTGTACTTCCGCCCCGCCCTTCAATCGCCCACATAGACGCTCTCATTCTAATCCCAATCCTATTGACAAGCAAGCGTGAGTTTGTAAATCAGAGGCTTTGCTTGACAGTGCAAAAGGGTTTTTCTAAGATGAGGTTGTTTTAATCCCCCTCGGATTTTGCTGGACAAGAGAGGTCGCTCGGCGACTATGCCGACACTGGGCGAAGAACTCAAACGCAGGCGCGAAGAGCGTCAGATCGCGCTGAACGATATTTCGGAAGCGACGCGCATCGGCACCCGTTTCTTGAAAGCCATCGAAGCGGACAATTACGGGGTGCTACCCGGCGGCATCTTCACGCGCTCGTTCATCCGTTCCTTCGCCAAGCAAGTCGGCATGGACGAAGATGAAGCGATTGCTCTCTACCAGCAGCAGACCGCGGGCGGCGCGGCTGAAGCGCCGCCGCAGATCGAGTCGCGCCCGAAAACGATTATCGAACCCTCACGCCCGGTCAGCCGCCCCGCAACACGCCGCGCCGAGCCGGTGACTTATAAGCCGACCGGCCCACAAATCAACTGGACGACGATTGTCATCGGTGGCGGCATCGCCATCTTCATCATCATCATCGTGCTGGCCCTCGTCCGCCAGTTGAATCGCACGTCGCCTGAGAGCCCGTCACGCGCCAACAGCGCGCCAGCCAACAGCAACACGCAGAGCAACCCGGCAAGCAACCCGCCGCCCGCATCAAACGGCGCATCAGGTTCAGCGCCGCCCGCCGTGGCAGGCGAGCCGCTGGTCGTGAAGTTCGAGGCGACGGTAGACAACTGCTCGATCCGCTACTGGATTGATGATGCGCAAAAGCCTTCCGATGTGACCCTCAAGAAAGGCGAGTCGCAATCGCTGCCGCCGGCGCAGAATCAAGTCCGCTTGAGCATCGGCAACCGCCCCGCCGTCAAGATGAGCATCAACAACCGCGAGGCGCGCTTCCCCGAAGGCACGCCGAACTGGGGCGCAAAACTCACGGTCACACGCGACAACCTGCAAACCTACTTCCAGTGAGCCGCCTCTGTCGCCCTAGCCATGCGCGACAGCGAGCGCACGTTTCCATAGCGGCCCGGCCTATCGGCGTGTGGACAAGCACCGGCGCATCTGAGATAATTTGCAATTTCAACGGGGTATTAGATTCTCATCCATGTGGAGTCAGACAAGGTGAAAGACCGCATTCAGACCGACCGCGCGCCGCAAGCCATCGGCCCATACTCGCAGGCCGTCAAGGCCGGCGGCTTCGTCTTCACTTCGGGGCAGGTCGCCTTCGACCCGGCGACGATGCAGATCGTTGATGGCGGCATCCGCGAGCAGACCGAGCGGGTGATGCGTAACCTGGCCGCCGTACTCGAAGCGGCGGGAAGCAGCATGGAGCGGGTCGTCAAGACGACGGTCTTTCTGGCCGACATGAACGAATTTGCCGCCATGAACGAAGTCTATGGCAGCTTTTTCGCCGAGGTGCCGCCGGCGCGCTCGACCGTCGAAGTCAAACGCCTGCCGCGCGACGTGCGCGTCGAGATCGACCTGATCGCTCTGGCTGATTAGCTGGTGGAGTGAAAAGGGGTGGGAAGTTTCAATTTTGGATTTTTCGATTTTGGATTTTGGATTGGCGAAGGGGACGCTTCAACTCAATGTGCCTCTCCCTCAATCCAAAATCTAAAATCCAAAATCGAGCTAGGCGGCTTTGACGATTTTGCCGGCCTTCAGGCAGCGCGTACAGACGCGGACGCGCTGGGCGCGGCCGCTGACGAGCGCGCGCACCGCTTGCAGGTTCGGGTTGAAGCGGCGGTTCGTGCGGTTATTCGCGTGAGAAACGCGATGACCGAACTGCGGTCCCTTGCCGCAGACATCGCACCGTTTTGACATGGTCTTACACCTCCGATGAGAATTTTGTCATGAAAGCAAAACGAAAGTTTAACACGGTCGGGAAGTGTCCCGTCAATTCAATTTTGCGAAGGAGCAATCTCGTGTTCAGGTCCTTTAAGACTCTTTTGGCAGCACTCGTTATCCTCACTTCCCTGTTTATCGCCGCCTGCAAAAGCAACGGCAAGGCCGACAACAGCGAAGCCGTCGCCAAGGTGGGCTCGCGCGAAATCACCATGAAACAGGTGGACAGCGCCATCAAGCAACAGCTCGATCAAGCCGGCGGCAACTCGCTGACGCCGGCAGAGTTGGTGGCGGCGCGGCTGGCCGCCCTTGAAAACCTGATTCAGGATGAGGCCCTGTTTCAGCGGGCGCAGAAAGAGAATCTGGTGCCCGACGACAACAAGGTGAATCAAGAGATTCAGCGCCGCAAGCAGCAGGCCAACCTCACCGAAGATCAATACCAGGCGCAGATCAAAGCCGCCGGCCTGAGCGAAGAGGAAGTGCGCGAAAAGATCCGCCGCGAGCTGGCCATCAGCGCCCTGCGCGACGCCCAGAACGCCCGCGTCGCCCAGCCAACGACTGCCGAAATCGAGAAGTATTACGGCGACCATCAGAGCGAATTCCGCGCCGAGCGCGGTGTTGACCTCGCGGTGATCGCCACCGACCCGCAGAACAACGGCGCGGCGGACGACGCCATCGGCGACACCCAGGCCGAAACGAAGATCAAAAGGCTCTACGAGCAACTGCGTGGCGGCACCGACTTCGCGACGCTGGCCTCGCAGGCCAGCGAAGACGCCCAGAGCGCCTTGCGTGGCGGCTCGCTCGGGTTCGCCACCGAAGATCAATTGAAGCAGATCTTCCCGTCGCGCCCGGATTTGGTCGGCAAATTGATGACGATGAGCACCGGCCAGTACACCGAGCCGATCAAGGATAACGGCTCGAACCGCTGGTACATCATCAAAGTCAATAACAAGGTCGAACAGCCGCGTAACCTCTCGCTTGATGACGTGCGCGCCAACATCACCAACGCCATCACCCAGCAGCGCCAGGGCATTCTATTGAACGCGCTGATGCTGAATGCGGTCAACGAAGCTGGCGTCAAGAACTATCTCGCCGAGCGCATTGTCCAGAATCCGCAGATCATCAGCGAGATGAAGCCGTCGGAATTGCTCAACCAGACGCCGCAGAACCCGGCGCAGCCGCGGCCCGCGCCGACCGCGCCGCCGCAGCCGCGCTTCGAGAATCAGAACCAGGCGACGGCCAACGCCAACCGCCCGGCTGCCGGCAGCGGCGCGGCCAACCGCCCGGCTGCCGCGAACGCCAACCGATGAGCCAGTAGGCAGGAGGCAGGAAGCAGGAGGCAGTCCGGAAGGAAGTTGAGCCAGTGCAGCAACTCTTCTTCTCGCTAAAAGGACGCCTACTGTTTCCTGCCTCCTGCTTCCTGCCTCCTGCTTCCTGCCATGTTGTTCCGCCTCGAAGACGTTCACAAATTCTATGGCGCGCACGAAGTGCTGCGCGGCGTGACCCTGCAAGTCAACCCCGGCGAGCGCGTCGGCCTGGTGGGCCGCAACGGCGCCGGCAAGACGACGATCTTTCGCCTGCTGACCCATCGCGAAGAAGCCGACCGCGGCGAGGTGATTCTGCTGCGCGGTCTGCGCATCGGCTTGCTCGCCCAACAACCCACCTTCAGCGGTGACCGTAGCATTCGCGATGAAGCCCTGTCGGTCTTTGCCGCCATCCAAGACATGGAAGCCGAGATGACGCGACTCGAACATGCGATGGCCGAGTGTGAAGGCGCGGCGCTCGAAGCGGTAATGCACAACTATAGCGACCTGCGCCACCGTTACGAGATCGACGGCGGCTTTACCTATCAAGCGCGCGCCGAATCGGTGCTGATCGGTCTGGGCTTTAAGAGCGGCGAGCTGAGTCAGCCCGCCGACCAGTTGAGCGGCGGTCAGAAGGCGCGGCTGGCGCTGACCAAATTGCTGTTGTCAGAGCCGGATGTCTTGCTGCTCGACGAGCCGACCAATCACCTGGACGTTAACGCCGTCGAATGGCTCGAAGATTTTCTCGGCGAATACAAGCGCGCCTTTGTCATCATCTCGCACGACCGTTTTCTGCTCGACCGCACGGCGGCAAAGATCATCGAGATTGACGCGGGCCGCGCCACGGTTTATACGGGCAACTACACGGCTTACGTCAAACAGCGCGAAGAGCGGCGGCTGGTGCAGCAGCGCGAGTACGATCAGCAGCAAGAGCTGATCACGCGCACCGAAGAATTCATCCGCCGCAATCTCGCCGGGCAGAAGACCAAGCAGGCCAAGTCGCGCCGCAAGATGCTCGAAAAGCTTGAGCGCGTCGACGCGGTGCGCGATGACCGCACGGCGAGCTTCGGCATCAAGGGCGTGGCGCGCGCCGGCGATAACGTGCTGGCGGCCGCAGACCTCGCGGTTGGCTATGGGCAGAAGGCGCTGGCGCGAGAGATCAATTTCTTGCTGCGGCGCGGCGAGCGCCTGGGAATCATCGGGCCGAATGGCACCGGCAAGACGACGTTTTTGAAAACCCTGATCGGCGACCTTGAACCGCTCGATGGCGGCTTCACCTGGGGCGCGAATGTGCAGATGGAGTACTTCGATCAAGAGCTTGAAAGCCTCGACCTCTCATCAACGGTAATCGAAGAGATCGCCGTCGCCGCGCCGCGCGCCACGCCGAACGAGCTGCGCGGCTATCTCGCCCGCTTCCTGTTCACCGGCGACGACATCTTCAAGCCGGTCGCCGGACTGTCGGGCGGCGAGAAGAGCCGCCTGGCGCTGGCCAAGCTGATCTACAGCCAGGCCAACGTGCTGGTGTTGGACGAGCCGACCAACCATCTGGACATCCCGGCGCGCGAGGCGCTGGAGCAAGCGCTTGTGGAATACCCCGGCACGATCATCACCGTGTCGCACGACCGTTACTTCCTCGACAAGCTGGCGACCGAAATCCTCCACTTCGATAACGGCGCGGCCGTTTACCACACCGGCAGCTATTCGGATTTCTACGCCGAGCATCACCGCAAGCCGCTCGCCGCCGCCGCGCCGCAGAAGGCGCGCTCGGCTAAACCCACCGCCAAGCCCCGCGCCAACCCGCAAACCAAAACCCGCCGCCGCAAGATCGAAGAGATCGAGCAAGAGATTCACGAGCGCGAGCGCGACCTTGCCGCTTTGAGCGAACAGCTCGCCAACGCGGCAGCCGACTGGGGGCCTGAGAAGTACGCCGAAATCGGCCAGCGCCAGCATGACCTGCAAGCCCGGCTCGAATCACTCTACGGCGAATGGGAAGCCTCCGGCAGTAATGAGTGAGGAGTTGAAAGTGATGAGTTAAAGAGAACGCATTGCGCGGCCTTCTTTGCTCATCCCTCATCCCTGCCTATTTTCTTCCACAGCTTTTCCACATAATTTCCACAGGGTAACCGTTGCGGTTCAAGATGTTGGGCATCGTAAGAAAAACGCCACAATTTGTGGTGTACACTTCGCGCCGCCCTGTGCTACACTGCCGTCCCGTAGACAAGCAGTGAGTAACGTGCAGGTTGCGTCCTCAGAGGTCAATCGCAGGCACCAATAATCATCGCTCAAGCGGCGTCCCCCACGCCGTGCGGGCCTTACCAATTTCATAAGAATGCCATGAACGAAAAAGACTTCGTCCACCTCCATCTCCATTCCGACTTCAGCCTGCTGGACGGTGCCATTCAGATCAAGCCGCTCGCCAAGCGCGCCCAGGAACTCGGCGCGCGCGCCGTCGCCGTCACCGACCACGGCAATATGTATGGCGCCATCTCGTTCTACAATCAGATGAAAGGCACGGGCATCAAGCCCATCATCGGCATGGAAGCCTACATCGCGCGCGGCAAGCACACAGACCGCGGCGACGCGCAGGGCGAGCGCGGCACGAATCACATCATCCTGCTGGCGAAGAACCTCGCGGGCTATCAAAACCTCGTCAAGCTCTCATCGTTCGCCTTCACGAAGGGCTACTACTACAAGCCACGCATCGATAAAGAATTGCTCGCCCAACACAGCGAAGGCATCGTCGCGCTGTCGGCCTGCCTTTCGGGCGTGCCCTCTTCCCTGCTGCTCACCGACAAGTTCGAGCAGGCGGCCAAGCAGGCGATGGAGTTTCAAGACATTCTCGGCAAGGGCAATTACTTTCTCGAAGTGCAAAACCACGGCCTTGAAGAAGAGGTGAAGACCGTCATCCCCGGCATGGCCGAGCTGTCGAAGCGCACAGGCATCCCGCTGGTGGCGACCAACGATTGCCATTACCTGAATCAAGACGACTGGCGGGCGCACGACATCCTGGTCTGCATCGGCGCCGGCAAAACCGTCAACGAGAAGCGCGGCGTCAAGTACAAAGAAGGCGAGTTCTACGTCCGCTCGGCTAAAGAGATGTGGCTGCTGTTCGGCAAAGACATGCCGGAAGCCCTGCTCAACACCGTCGCCGTAGCCGAGATGTGCGACCTGGAATTGCCGAAGGGCGAAAACCACCTGCCGGTTTACCGCGTGCCCGATGGCGAGACGATTGATAGCTACTTTGCCCGCATGGCGCGCGCCGGGCTGGAAGAGCGATGGCAGGCGATCAAGAATCGCCCCGACCGCAAGTGCGACCTCGACGATTACAAGCGGCGGCTTGAACAGGAGATCGAGGTCATCACGAAGATGGGCTTCCCTGGCTATTTTCTGATCGTCTGGGACTTCATCAACTATGCCAAGCGCAGTCAGATTCCGGTCGGCCCCGGTCGCGGCTCGGCCGCAGGCTCGCTGGTCGCTTACTGTCTGAAGATCACCGACCTCGACCCGCTGCAATACGATTTGCTGTTCGAGCGCTTCTTAAACCCTGAGCGCGTATCTATGCCCGACATCGATATTGACTTCTGCGTGCGCGGGCGGCAGCGAGTGATCGATTACGTCGCCGACTACTACGGTCGCGACCACGTCTCGATGATCTCGACCTTCGGGACGATGGCTTCGAAAGCGGCCATCAAAGACGTAGGCCGCGCGCTGGAGATGCCTTACGCCGAGGTGGACAAGATCGCCAAGATGATCCCGCCGCCGGTGCGCGGGCGCAACGTCTCTATCGAAGACGCCATCAAGCAGAACCCCGATTTGAAGCGCGCCATTGACACCGACGCGCGCGTCAAAGAGGTCATCGAAATCGCCAAGCGACTGGAAGGCTGCTCGCGCCATTCGTCTGTGCATGCGGCGGGCGTGGTGATTTCGCCGAAGCCGCTTTACGAGCTGGTGCCGGTGGCGAAAACCTCGCGCGACGAAATCGCTACGCAGTACGCCATGGGCGATCTCGAAAAGACCGGCATGCTGAAGATGGACTTTTTGGCGCTGACGACGCTGACGATCATTGACGACGCATTGAAATCCATCGAGCGCGAAACCGGCAAGCCGCTCGACCTGACGCAGATTCCGCTCGATGACCGCGAGGCGCTGCAACTCTTCTGCGACGGCAAGACCGAAGCGATCTTTCAGTTTGAGTCCGACGGCATGAAAGACATTTGCCGCCGCCTGAAGCCCGATGGATTGGAAGACCTGTCGGCGCTCAACGCGCTCTACCGGCCTGGCCCGATTGACAGCGGCATGATTGATGATTTCATTGACCGCCGCCACGGACGCAAGAAGGTCAAGTATGACTTCGACGAGATGAAAGAGGTCATGGGCAATACGCTCGGCGTGCTGGTCTATCAAGAGCAGATTATGGCGGTCTTCCAGCGGCTCGCGGGTTACTCGCTCGGCGAGGCCGACCTGGTGCGCCGCGCTATGGGCAAGAAGAAGCGCGAAGAGCTGGACAAGCACAAAGAGAAATTCTTGAAACAGGCGATGGAGCGCGGCCATGATAAGAATAAGCTCGAAAAGCTCTGGGCCAGCATCGAAGGCTTCGCCGATTACGCCTTCAACCGCGCCCACAGTTTTTCGTACGGCTATCTGGCTTACCAGACCGCATTTCTCAAGGCGCACTACCCGACGCACTTCTGGGCCGCCGTGTTGTCGAACGAATTGAACAACACCGCCAAGGTCGTCAAGTACATCAACGAAGCGCGCACGCAAGGCATCGAAATCCTGCCGCCCGATGTCAACGTCAGCTTCGACAGCTTCACGGCCAGCGGCAACTCGATTCGCTTCGGGCTGGCGGCGATCAAAGGCATCGGCCAGTCGGCGGTTGCCTGCATCGTCGAAGCACGCTCAAGCGGCAGCGCGTTCCGCTCGCTATTTGATTTTACCGAGCGGGTGGATTCAAAGGCCGTCAATAAGCGTGTGCTTGAAAGCCTGATTAAGTCGGGCGCCTTTGACACGATCAACAACAACCGCGCGCAGATGTTTGCGGCGATTGATGCGGCGGTCGAGAGCGGCCAGCGGGCGCAGAAGTCGCGCGCTTCCGGACAGGTTGATCTGTTCGGCGCGCTCGCCGCCTCGATGTCTATGGCCGAGCCGCTGCTGCCGCGGGCCGAGCCGTGGGCGCAGACCGAACTGCTCAAGGGCGAAAAGGAGACGCTGGGCTTTTACATCTCCGGCCACCCGCTGATGCGCTACGATCAGGCGCTTGCCGATTTTGCCAACGCCGATATGGAGCGGTTGGCGAACTTTCATCACGGCGCGGTCGTCACCCTCGGCGGCATCGTCATGGAGATGAATTTGAAGATGACGAAGAAGGGCGACCGCTTTGCGCTCTTTCAGCTCGAAGACCAGTACGGCACAGTCAAGGTAGTCGTCTGGCCCGAACCTTACGGCAAAGCGGCAAGCGCCTTGAAGAATGATGCGGCGGTGCTGGTCAAAGGGCGGCTCGAAATTGATGACGGCGGCTCGGTGGCGATCATTGCCGAAGAGATTCAATCGCTCGAAAACATCCGCGAGCGCGCGGCACGCTCGATCATCATACGCTTCGGCGTCGAAGCCATCACCAGCGAACGGCTCGAATCGCTTCATCACCTGCTCGACAGCCATCGCGGCGAATGCAACGTCGTGTTTGAAGTCGAGTTGAATGACGGTCAGGTGGCGCGGATTCAGCCGAATCAGTTTGTCCGCGTGCGGGTCACGCCCGAGCTGACGGACGCGATCAAAAAGACGCTGCCTGATGCGGCAGTCGAGCTGGCCTTGCAACGCGCCATCAGCGCCGCCCATTAGCCGCGCGGCTTGCAGCAAACAGCCAGGCATTGATCGATAAAAATAAAGCGGCAGACGACCGATCTGGTGATGATCGCCAACGGCAACTAGAGCCGTTGGCGATTGCGCTACAGCCAATGGAACAAATGAGGCGGGCCGGTGTCTAAGATAGCCGGGAAAGCTTCGCCTCACTTGTCACCTCCCTTTGAAGAATCGCGGCGAAGGCTTCCCGGCCCGTTTGCCGATTCTAATGACTGGTCATCTCTTTTGCGCTTGCGGCGCATAAGGCTTCTTGACGTACTGCATCGCCTGCTTGTGCGAGTCGTAAACATTGCCGCGCTTCAAGACGATCTGATACTCGGCCACCGCCGCTTCGCGTTTGCCGAGCGCGTCGAGCGCCTGGCCGGCGTGTAGATGCGCCATCGAAATCAAATCCTCGTCCGACTTCGGCCAGCGCGCCACGGCATTGAACCGCTCAAGCGCCGCCGCATGATCGCCGCTCGCAACCAGCGACTCGCCCCACTGATAATTAACCAGGTCCGTAGCCTGCGCGGCGATGCGCGGGTCTTTGAGCAGCTCGGCGTAGACGCCGCTGCCTTCGTCGGCGCGTTTCATCTGATAGAGCATCGTCGCGCGCTCGATGCCGAACAGGTAATTGCGCGGGTATTTCGCTGCAAGCTGGCTGATGATCTCCAGCGCGCGCTCCGGCTTGTGTTCCTTGGTGTAGATGCCGATCAGCAGCACGCGGGCGTCGTCAGCGGCATACTTACCTTTCTGCGTGACCAGCTCAAGGTGCTCGATACCTTTCTGCTTCGAGCCTTTCAGGCCGGCGACCCGCGCCAGCAAGCGCCAGCCGAACGGCAGGCTGTCAATCACGTACTCGTAGAGGCCGATGCTCATGTACGCGTCAACATAATCGGGATCGGCCTTTAGCACTTTCTTTTGAATGGCAATCGAATCGTTGGCATCGCCCATCGCGCGCACGAAGCTGCGCTTGACCGTGGTGTCATAACCGGCGCGCAACCCATAAGCCGACGCCTGATAGTAGAGCGCCTCGGCATCTTTCGGGTTAGCGCGCAAGCGCGCCTGCGTTGCCGCGAGCGCCTGTTTGATCAGCTCGCTGAACTCGCGGTCGCGCTTCGGGTCAACTTTATCCTCATCCTTATCCTGCTCGTAAAACGAGCCGCCGGTGTAGGTCGACGTCGTCAGCCGGCGACTCTGGTTCAACAGCTCGAGCCACAGGTTGTTGGCCAGATAGACGTAGCCCGCCGGGTGGTTGGGCGCAAGTTTGGTCATCTGCGTATAGCGCTCGCGCGCCGTCGCGTAGTCCATGTTATAGAGCGCGTCATTGCCTTCCTGGCGGACGCGGTCAAACTCGGCGACGTTGACGGCTGCTGGTTTCGCCGTCGCGCTCGCGGCCGGTTGTGCCGTGCCGGCTGAAGCCAGCACCAGCAATGATATGAGTAGAATCGGTACTGCACGCATCGTTGAATCTCCTTAAAGAGAAGGAGTCAGGAGTCAGGAGTCAGAATGAAAGCGGCGGCGGAGCCGATTTCCTTATTCATTCTGACTCCTGACTCCTGACTCCTGAATACTCTTTGTTTCACTTCCGTTGATCTGCGGCGAGCACATCAAGGGACAATAAGAGTCAGGGCATCGGGCACGATTTCAAAGCGCATCGGCAGCGGGCCGATCACCTCGCCGTCGGCTTCGACCCAGGGCGCGTGCGAGGAATTGGCCTCGACGCGGCGGCCTTTGATCATCGTCGCGCCACTGGCTTCGGGCTTGCCGCGCATGCAGGCCGACAGCACGCGCAGGTAAGCCATATTGCTCCTCAGCACCGGCAGAATGTAAACCTCGAACAGCGGCTCGTCGAGCCGGGCGTTCGGCGTCAGCAACATTCCGCCGCCGTAGCCTTTGCCATTCCCAATGATGGCAAAGGCGCTCTCGAACCGCTGGCCATCCACAGTGATCGTGAAGAGATCGGCGGGCCAGGTGAACAGGTGCTTGATGCCGCTCACCCAGTAAGCCAGCTCGCCGGTGCGGCGCTTCAATCGCTTGTTGACGCCGCGCGCAATCGAAGCGTCAAGGCCGATGCCGGCCATCATCAGGAAATACCGCGACGCGGGGATTAATAAACTATCCTCTGCTTCCCTCTCTTGTTCTTTCTCCGTGTCACCGCGTCGCCGCGTCGCCGCGTCCCCAGTGCGCCGCGCCAGGCCGAGCGCGACACGCATGGACTTGCCTGCGGCAATCACGTCGGCGAGGCGCTCGACAGTAAACGGCATCCCAAGATCGCGGGCGACCACATTCGCCGTGCCGCCGGGCCAGACGGCGAGCGCCGCAGGGCTGCGCGCCACCCCCTGAATCACTTCGTTGAGCGTGCCGTCGCCGCCGTAGCTGACAATCGTTTCAACGCCCCGGCTCACGGCTTCGCGGGCCAGCCGCGTCGCGTCGTCAGGCGCGGTTGTGGCGTGCGCTTCTGCCTGAAGGCCGCGCGCCGCCAGCAGACCCGCCATGTGCCGCGCATTTTCGCCGCGGCTGCCGGCTCGCCCCGACATCGGGTTGTAGATGATCACAGCTTGCTGTTGCGGCATGTCGCTTCCGTTCGTGTGAGTGCAACTCGGGTGCCGTTCGCGCGGCGCTGCAAGTATTGTAAAAGCGCCGCGCGAACCGCGGCAAGCAGGCGTGGAGTGCAGTGATTACCTGACAATTGACGCGAGAGGCTATCGGTTCAGGCCACCCGCCCGGCTCATTTGCAAGCCGCAAAGACCAAGAAAAGCGGCAGGCTCATGGCCTCTTCATAACGCGCGGCATTCTTGGCGGCGAACGCAGCGGGCGGCACAGGCTCGCGGAGCTGCGTCAGGCGCAGCCCTGCCGACTGCATCGCCGCGAAATAATCGCTGAGGGTGTGATGAAAACAGTCGAGGTGGCGGCCTTCGTCGGGCACCTCGCCGCAACCGAGCCACGGCGTTTGGATGCGCCGCGGCGCCGCGGCGAAATAACGCGCCGGCCAGCGCGCGCGCCCTTCCCATTCATCCGAGCCGGCGGCGTCGCCATCACGCACAGGAAACCGCCCCGTGCTCATCGGGTGCAAGACGCTGGCGATCAAGCATCCCCGCGGTCGCAGCACACGGGCCATCTCACACATCGCGCTTTGCAGGTCTTCGACATAGTGCAGCGCCGTCGCGGTGAAGACGAGATCGAATTGCGCGCTTGAAAAGGGCAGAGGCTTGCCGATGTCTGCGATTAGCAAATCCAGCTCAACCTCATCTGTGCGTGCCCGCTCGCCTGCGAGCCCCAACATTGTCGCCGAAAGATCAACGCCGACGACCCGCGCGCCGCGCGCCGCCAGCCGCGTCGAGTAGGTTGCCGACCCGCAGCCTAGATCGAGCGCGCTCGCGCCCGACAGATCACCGAGCAGCGATTCGATCACCAGCCGCTCGACGTTTTCCGAGTAAGAATCTTCGGTTGACGTGTAACGGTCAAAAGCCGCGCCGCAAGCGTCCCAGGTTGTCTTGGTATCGAAGCTCATAGCTGAATGACGCGGGGACACGGTGACGCGGCGACGCGGTGAAAGGAAGACAAGTTGTTAGCCTCTGTCTCGTTCTCTCGCCGCGTCGCCGCGTCGCCGTGTCACCGCGTCGGCTTTCTCCCTCGCCGTGTCGCCGTGTCCCCGCGTCCCCGCGTCGCCTTATTCCAGTTGGTAATTCGGCGCTTCTTTGGTGATGATGACGTCGTGGACGTGGCTCTCGCGCAGCCCTGCGGAGGTGACGCGCATGAAGCGTGCGCGCTCGTGCATCTCGGCAATCGTGCGACAGCCGCAGTAGCCCATCCCTGAGCGCAGGCCGCCGACCAGTTGATGGACCAGCGCCGAGAGCGGCCCTTTATGCGGCACGCGGCCTTCGATGCCTTCAGGCACGAGCTTGCTTTGCGCTTCGCTCGCCTGGCCGTAACGATCTTTGCTGCCTTCCTTCATCGCGCCGAGCGATCCCATGCCGCGATAGGTTTTGAACGAGCGACCCTGATAGAGAATGATCTCGCCGGGGCTCTCGTCCGTGCCGGCGAACAGCGAGCCGATCATCACGGAATCAGCGCCGGCGGCGACGGCTTTGGCGATGTCACCCGAATACTTGATGCCGCCGTCGGCGATGACCGGCACCCCCGACCCACGCGCCGCCCGCGCCGTCTCCAGGATGGCAGTGATCTGCGGCATGCCGGCGCCGCTGACGACGCGCGTCGTGCAGATGCTGCCGGGACCCATGCCGGTCTTGATGGCGTCAGCGCCGGCAAGGATCAAATCTTTCGCGGCGTCGGCAGTGGCGATGTTGCCGGCGACGACATCCAGCTCGGGGAAGCGGCTCTTGACCTTTTTGATGGCGGCGATGACGCCTTCCGTGTGACCGTGCGCCGTGTCGATGACCAGCGCATCCACGCGGGCGCGCACCAGCTCTTCGGCGCGCTCCAGGTAATCGCCGGTCGCGCCGATGGCCGCGGCGACGCGCAAGCGTCCGAGGTCGTCTTTGGCGGCCAGCGGGTACTTGATGGCTTTCTGAATGTCTTTGACGGTGATCAAGCCTTTGAGCCGGTAGTTGTCGTCGACGACCAGCAGCTTCTCGACCCGGTAGCGTTGCAGGATGGCTTTCGCCTCGTTGAGCGTCGTGCCGACCGGAACGGTGATGAGATTGTCCTTCGTCATCACCTCGCTGATCGACAGGTCGAGCCGCGTCTCAAATCTCAGGTCGCGGTTGGTCAGGATGCCGACGAGATGGCCGTTGGCCTCGACAATCGGCACGCCGGAGATACGGTAGCGATCCATGACATCCATAGCATCGCTGATGCGGCGGTCGGGCGTCATCGTCACCGGGTCAACAATCATGCCCGATTCGCTGCGTTTCACCTTGTCGACTTCGTCGCGCTGCTCTTCGACGGATAGGTTCTTGTGAACGACGCCGATGCCGCCTTGCTGGGCGATAGCAATGGCCAGGTGCGATTCGGTCACCGTGTCCATCGCCGATGATGAGACGGGGATGTTAACCGGAATGTTGCGCGAAAAGCGCGTCGTCGTGTCGGCTTCGGTCGGCAGGACGTCGCTGCGCGCCGGGATGAGGGTTACGTCGTCAAAAGTCAGGCCCTCTTGGATTTCACCAGCAAGCATAATGAACACCTCGAATGTGGGCGCGCCACCGGGCGCCGGGTTAATGCTCTGCTCTCACCTGTCGGGGTCGGTGAAGCACAAGATGTCGTTGCTGGATTTGTAGTCCCCAGCTATGGAATGTAGCAAAGCGGCTCGCACGATGGCAAGCGCGGCGCTCGTTCGCCGCACACAAAGGCCGGGGCGCGCCGCTAGCGCGTCAGTTTTTCTCAACTTACTTTGGGGAAGCGGCCTGTGGTAAATCAGTTGGGGAAGATTTCAGTCAGTCGGGTCAGCGCAATGCCGGATCAGGCCACCGGTGGAAGAGCGCCCTTCAGTTGGTTGCGCCACTCTTTGAAGTCTCCGCGAAATTCCGCGAATTCCGAGCGCGTCTTATAGGCAACGCTCTCCAGGCGGTCGAAGCGAATGTCAAACTCATCGAACCGCGCATGCACTTTGCCCATTTCCTCGTCGAGCCGTGTGTAAAGTTTGCCCACTTCTTCGTTGAGCTTGCCCATTTCTTCGTCGAGGTGTGTGTGAACTTTGCCTAGTTCTTCATCGAGTCGTGTATGAAGCTTTCCAACTTCTTCGGTGAGATGTGTGTGAAGCTTGCCCGCTTCTTCGTCGAGTCGTGTGTGAAGCTTGCTCACTTCTTCGTTGAGCTGTGCCTTGAACTCCGTCATATCCTTCTTGGTTTCAGTTGATTGATCGTCGAGCTTTTCCGCCAGCGCGTTGATGCGCTCAAGCACGGTTTCAAGCGTCGGCTTGGTGTCTAGATTATCTGCGCTCATTGTTCACCTCCACGTCACAGGTCTGACCAATGCCAGCTCGCAGTGGTAAAGCCATTCTAGGCTCTTGTCAGGCGGAACTCAACGCGATTCTAAGAGCCGGTGGTTGCTTGACGCCGCCCATTCCAGCTTGTTAGCGTTGGAGTTTCGATTGAGCGCATAGCAGCCGTCATGCGCGCTACAACTGTTCAGCAAAGGAGTCCCGCGAATGCGATGGTCTAAACTGTTTGTCCCGACTCTGCGCGAAGACCCGGCGGACGCCGAGGTCACCAGCCACCGCTTGCTGGTGCGCGCCGGCTTCATCCGCCAGCTCACCGCCGGTGTCTACAGCCTGCTGCCGCTCGGGCAGCGCGCCCGTCTGAAGGTCATGAAGATCATCCGCGAAGAGATGGCCCGTATCGGCGGGCAGGAATTTTTATTGCCCGCCTTACACCCGGCTGAGATATGGAAAGAGTCGGGCCGCTGGCAGGTCATGGGCGACAATATGTTCCGCCTGCGCGACCGCAAGAATACTGAGATGTGCCTCGGCATGACGCATGAAGAGATTTTCACGGCCATCGCCCGCCACGCCATCAGCTCGTACCGCCAGTTGCCGCAGGTCTGGTATCAGATTCAGACTAAGTTCCGTGATGAAGCACGCCCCAAGTCCGGCCTGCTGCGCGTCCGCGAGTTCACCATGAAAGATGCCTACTCGTTCGACGTTGACCGCGCCGGATTAGACAAAGCCTTTCAGGACCAGCACGACGCCTACTCCCGCATTTTCACGCGCTGCGGCTTGAAATTCACGCCGGTCGAAGCCAGCTCCGGAGCGATGGGCGGCAGTCAGTCCACCGAGTTTATGGTGCGCACGGAGGCCGGCGAAGACCGCATCGCCGTCTGTGAGCAATGCGGCTATGCGGCCAACGTCGAGAAAGCCATCGCGCGGCTAGAGGCGATTGACGACGGCGACGGATTGGCGCAGCCCGAAGAGTTTCCGACGCCCGGCGTGCGCACGATTGATGACCTGACGACATTTCCCGGCGGCGCCGCAGCCGATCACCAGATTAAGACGCTGGTCTACGTGCTGGACGACCGGCTGGCGCTCGTCTTGATGCGCGGCGACCACGAGCTGAACGAGACCAAGTTGCAAGACGCGACCGGCGCGCTCGACATCAGACCGGCGCACCCCGAAGAGATTCGTGACGCGCTCGGCGCTTCCGCCGGCAGTCTCGGCGCGGTGGGGGTGACGCGCGCCTCGCACTCGCGCGTGACGTTGATCATTGCCGACGACGCTTTGCGCGGGCGGCGCGGCATGACGACTGGCGCGAATAAGGATGACCATCACCTGCGTGGCGTCGCCATTGATCGCGACATCCAGGTGGACAAGTGGGCTTCGCTGCGCACGGTGCAGAGCGGCGAAGGCTGCCCGAACTGCGAAGGCACGCTCGACGTTTTCAAGGCGGTCGAGATCGGCCACATCTTCAAGCTCGGCACCAAGTACAGCGCGAGCATGGGCGCCAACGTGCTGACGGCGGAGGGCACGGAAGTGCCGATTGTCATGGGCAGCTACGGCATCGGCGTCGAGCGCGTGCTGGTGGCGGCGGTCGAGCTGTTCAACGACGAGGCGGGCATCATCTGGCCGGCGGCCATCGCGCCCTTTTCAGTCGTCATCACTCCGGTGAACGTCCGCGACGCGGCGCTGCTTGAGGCCGCCGAAAAGCTTTACAGTGACCTTGAAGCCGCCGGCGTTGACGTCTTGCTCGACGACCGCGACGAACGCGCCGGCGTCAAATTCAACGACGCCGACCTGATCGGCATCCCCTATCGCGTGACGGTCGGCAAGAAGATCAAGGACGGCAAGGTCGAGGTGCTGACGCGCGCCACGCGCCAATCGGAAGATGTCGCCATCGAAACACTCGTCGAAACCTTAGGCGCACGGCTTAAGGCAAATGGCTAACGCGCAGCGAATCTTTGTCTGCTTTATTTCATGAAAAAAGGCGAGCCTGAAGCTCGCCTTTTTGTTTACAGGGATGAGTGTGAGCCGCGTGGCGACACGAAAGTATGGCCAGCGCGCATCAGTCTTTGCCGAAGATTTTTTTGAAGACTTTAAAGAAGCCGCCGCCCTTCTTCTTATCTTTGTCTTCCTCTCTCTTCTTGTCTGAATCCTTAGTCGCGTTCGAGTGTTTCGGGTCGCGCTTGGGATCGGGTGCGGCGACCGGTTTCGGCGCGCTTTCCGGCTCGCGGGTTTCGCTCGCAGTCTTCGGCGTTGGCGCGGGCTCGGTCTTCTTAGGCGCGGGCGGCGGCTCGGCGGCTACAGGTGCAGGCGTAGCGGTTTCTTCGCCCGTCTGCGCGGCGGCCTTGGGGTTGAGCGGCGAGGCCGCGTCGTTTTCGGCGGTCGGCTTGGCCTTGTCTTTTTTCTTGGCGTTCGGGTCGGGCGGCGTTTCGGCGATGACGATTTCGGGCTGATCGCTCGGCGTAGCGGCGCTCACCGAGTTGCCGGAATCCGCGGGCTTGCCGGTCGAAGGCGTTGCCGGCGCGGATGAGCTGGTGGTGCTAGGCAGCGCGCGCGAGCGCGGAATCATAAAAACCGATACGGCGGACAGAACTAACGCTCCGACCAGCAGGCCGACGCCAAGCAATGACCATGTGCGGTGATGCGCCGGCGCGCCGGTGGCTTCGGCCTGTCGCGCCAGCCGCGTGCCGTCGAGGTCGCAAAACCTCATCTCGTCGGCGAAGGTTTCATTACAGACTGGGCATACTTTCATACAGCTCTCCAGGGTTCATCGAAGCAATGCGCTGGGATGGAATAATTATTCTACCATCCACCCGCACACACTTCAATCAACCCGCCGGAGCCGCTGCGGGACGCGGGAAGAGTGACGCGGGAAGAGTGACGCGGTGACGGGGAGACGCGGCGACGCGGGGAAAGGAAGACAGGCGGTTAGCCGCTGTGTCTTTCCCTCGCCGCATCGCCGCGTCCCCGCGTCGGCTTTCCCTCGCCGCGTCGCAATTAGGCGTCGTACATCGCGGCGATCAGACAGCCGCGCGCCGTGGCCGTCAGCGGGTCGCCGGCCATGCGAATCTCGCTGATCTCCAGCGGGAAGCCGTCGCGCTCGATGGCCTGGCGGAACTTGTCGAGGAAGCCTTTCGGTCGCGCCGTGCCGCCGCTCAGGACGATTGGGATGGCCTTGTCAATGCGCGGCATATTCTTGGTCTCGGCCAGCGCGCCGCGCAGCCCTTCGACCAGCGACAGGATGACGTCGTCGTAGTAGACGTGCAGCGCGTTCTCGTACTTGCTGCGCGGGGCGCTCGACAGATCGAGGCTCTCTTCTTTGATAGTGCGGATGCGCGTGGCGACTTCGCCGGTCACCTGGCCAACGCTGCGATCAATGTAATCGCCGGCCTTGGCGAGGCTGAAGGTCATCACCGGGATCGACATGAAGGCGAGCGCGACATTGCACATGCCGCCGCCACAACTGATGCCGATGCCGCTGAAGTTCTCTTTCTCCAGCTCCGAAAAGACCACCGCCAGCCCCTCGTTGACGCCTTTGGCGTTATAGCCCATCTGGTTGAGCATGTCGCGCAGCATGGCTTCGTGATAGACGAGGTCGGGCGAGCCGCCGCCGCGCAGCGCGCCCGGCACGCTAAAGCGCAGGGTCTCGCCGTGCCTGGTCTTCTTCACCAATTGCTGGATGATGGCCTGCATCACCGACAGCGAATACTCTTCGGTCGGGTTGAGCGTGCCGTCCATCATCGGGCGGCGGACTTCGGTGTTGAAGACGTTGGCGAAGCGCGCCGCTTCGTTGCCGAAAATTTGCAGCGTCGAGCCACCATTGAGCTGATAGCTCACCTTGTTCTGCTTGAGAATGTTTTCGGTAAACTTGGAATACGGCACGGTGATGAAGGCGTTCAACTCGGCTTTGGATTTGATCTGGGTGGCCGAGCCGCTGGCCATCACCAGCCGGCTGGTGCCGACATCGAGTCCCAGAGCCGAGCCCTCATTGGTGTTCGGGTTATTGGTTTCATTTGACATGGCAATCATTCCTCCAGAATTTGATTCAAACGCATCGAGCGTGAGGGGCTGCTCTGTGTTCAGACTGGCAACGGCTTTGCGCGTCGCTTTCAAGCGCACGGCACGGCCTGCGGGAATAGGTCGAGGGGGCGCACCGTCCGCCTGCGGCGGCACGAAACCGGCGCGTTTGGGCTTTGACTGCAAGCGGCCAAGCCCGCGAATAGCGATCTGACTCTCATCACCCAGCTCGCGCTTGATGATCGCCAGCACGGCTTCGACGCCGCGCGCCGCTTTCTGTTGCGAAAGCCCGCTGCGCCGCGCCGATTCTCGAATGAGCTGGGTCTTGTTCATAACTCACAGTGACAAGTGACAAGTGACGAGTGACAAGAAGAATCCGCATCCCGGTGCCTGCCAGGAAGCCGCAGCGACAACGTCTTGTTACTTGTCACTCGTCACTTGTCACTTTCTCCAAAGCGCGCTGCCTGGCGTACAGGCGCTCGTAGACTTCCTGTAGCGCCGCGCGCTTCTCTTCGACATTCACGCCGCTCTGCCGCGCCGTATCGCGCAAGCTGGCGTCGGCTTTGTCGAGGCCGGGCCAGCGCCGCCCGCCGGCGGCGGCCAGGTAAGCCGAATCATAGTTGAAGCCGAGCCGCGAAATCGCCGCGATCTCGGTCTCGTTCTTGTCCGTCAATCCAATGGCCGAAAACGGGAAGCCCGCTACCCAGTCTGTGTGATAGCCCATCAGCTTATTCGACGGGTTGACGCTGACCAGGCCGTGGGTCACGCAGTTGGCGTCACTGATCTGATACTTCGAGCGCAACACGGCGGTCAACTGGCGCGCCGCGTAAATCTGCGCCTCGTTGATGCCGTCGGCGCCGACCGCTTTGCCGCGCCGCGACTGGCCTTCAAAGCAGACGCCGAGGAAGCTGGCGTTCAAGTTCACGTAGATGTCGCGCCCGTCGCTCCAGACCGAGTTGCCGGCGTGGTTGGCCGTCTCTTCGTCGCGCACGACGCGGTAGACGCGCCCGAAACGGTCAATCACATAATTGTAGAGCCGGTGCGCCCGCGCATATTCGAGCAGCGCCTTCGAGTGCGTTTGCAGCGACTGGTTATACTGATTGTCAAAGGGCAACTGATCGCCTTCGGAAACGTGATAGACGATGCCGAGCGGCTGGCTCTGCCGTTGGCCGTCGTCCGCGCCGCGCGCCACCTGATCAGACGGGAAGCGGTAAAAGTCGCGCCGTTCGCCCGCCGTCTGATATTCAGTGAGCACGCGCGCGCCATTGCTGTAAAACTCGTAGCCGCCGCCTTGCTCGGCAAGCCAGACCTTATCGAGCGTCAGCCCCGCCTCAGAGCCGATGTGCGCTACGGCTTCGCTGGCATTGGCGTTCGAGTTGGCGACGTCGGCTTGCTCGGTCCCCGCGCCTTTCGCTTCGGTCGAGGCGAGAAAATGACTGGCGACATTCATCATCGCGTATCCCAATCCCGCGCCGGCCCCGAGCGCCACAATCACACAGGCGGCGTAAACGCCATAGCGCAGGCGGTAGAGCAGCGCCGTGAGCCGCAAGGCCAGCGGCGCGGCTTCGTTGACCGGCATGACTTTCGACAGTTCAACGATCAACAAGGCGCGATAGGGAAGCGTGCCGACAATCGGCACGCGATTGGTGAAGCCCGCGGGCGGCTCGATCTTCATCGCGCTCTGCAAAAACCTCAGCCGCAGAATCGGCGACTTGATGTAACGCGAATAGCGATCAACCAGTTTCGCGTGTCTGAGGTTTTGTGGATTTATGTCCTGCATCTTCGCAATCCACACTTCCGGCGTTTATCTCTCGCCTTCGCTCAGGGCTTGTCGTAAGCGGTCACTGGCAAGTCTTTGATCTGCACGCCGGCAGCAGCGGCGCGACTGCGGGCTTCCGTGGCAAAGCGCTGCGCTTCTTCCTGAGTCGCGAAGCCGCCGATGCGCACGCGATACCAGACGCCGCGACTGCCGAGGTCGGCGCGCACTACATAAGCCGGCAGGCCCGCGCTCTTCAAACGGGCGACCATGCTGGTGGCTTCGCCTTCGTCCTTCGAGGCCATCACTTGCAGTGTGTGCTTCAACTGGCTGTCTATGGCCTGGCCGGCAGGCGCGGGGGACGTTTCCGGTTGAGCGCCGGCCGAAGCTGAACTGGTCGCAGGCGGCGTCTGAGCGGGCGGCGTCTGAGCGGGCGGCGCGGGCAGCGGCGCGACCGGCACGGTCAACGGTTCTTGTACGCCGGCCCGAGGCGCGTTGCCGCGCGGCTTGATAAACAGGAAGTAAGCGGCGGCGGCAACCGCTAAGACCAGTAAAGCGACGAGCGGCCATTTCAGCCGCGAGATCAGCGATGGCCGTTCATCCCTGGCCAGCATGGGCCATTCGCGGTGCGAGTATTCGTCCGCCGGCAAAGGATCATCCCACGGGTCCGCGGGCGCTACGGTCTCGGCCGCGGCAGAGGCGTCGCCAATCGGCCCGGCCGTAGTGATCTGTTCAGTGTGCGCCTCGACCAGCGCGGCGTGGCTTTCGATGGCTGGCGCGGGCGGCTCGGCGGGCTGCCCGACCGCAGGCTCGGCGTCAGGTAAATCCAATTCAAAAATGTCATCAGCAGGTGCGGGCGGCGGGCCGAGCGGCGCGGTCATCCGCTCACCTACGAAATGATCCGCCTTGACGACAGAATCGCCCTCTTCGTACTGCTCGGGCGCGATAAAAACTTCGGTCGCAAACGGCGCGGCATCCGGCACAGGAGTCGTATGGCTGGCCTCGGCCGTTTCGCCGGCCACGAGCGGGGTGTCGAAGTCGCCGCCGAAATCCTCATCGAAGGGCTCGCTCAACGGCGCAATCACTTCGCCCTGAGCGGTGGCGGGCGCAAACACCACATCATCAAAATCCGCTTCGGCCACCGCCGGCGCGACCGCGATGGCTTGCCGGGCCGTAGCGTTTGGCAGGGCCACGGCGTAATCGGTTTGAACGCCGCCGGCGCGCGACATAATCGGCGCGAGCATCGCGCGGCAATCGCGGCACAGCCGCGTCGGCGCGCCATCGCCGTTGGCGGAACGGCGGCAGAGCGGACAGATTGGGCTTAAGGTTTCACCTTGCATAAACGGACCTGCCGGTTGAGCAACCTCTATCGCCAGTCGGCAATGGCTTCGGGCGCTGATGGCCGGACGCAAAGCGGCGCAGACCACTTCTGTATGCTGACTGATGAGTTGGGGCTATTTCAAAGTGGGGCGAAAGTTTAGGCGATAGCGATTATCACACAGCGGTAGGGGCAACACAAGAGTTTATTTTTTTGCGCCAAAACGTCCCGCAGATGGGGGATGAATTCGCGCCACGAGTCTCAGGCGCGCAGCTCTCCTTTGACCTTCAGCGCGTCGATATAGGCTTCGATCTCTTCGCGGTCTTCCTCGTCGAGGTGGAGGAACTCGACGCCGAGGCCGACGCCTTTGCGGGCATAGCAGACGCGCGACACGGCAATGACCCGGTGGCGGTTGGGCAGCTCGAAGCGCACGACCATGCGGGTGCCAGTGCGGATCGCCTCTTCGGTGGTGATAAACATGCCGCCGAGGCTGATGTTGGCCATGTTGCGGCGCACGCGCGATGGCCCGCTGCTGCTGTTGGTCAGCTCGTATTCGACTTGCGCAGTGATGGGGGCGCGCTCAAATCGCCGACGCTCCAGTTGCGCGGAACTCTTCATAATCCTCCTTTGCTGCCCCGGTTGTGCGCTGTCGTCTTTCATCATTCGGGCTTTGGTTGAGATTTGTCAGCCGCTCGACGCGGCCCCTGCACGCGCGATCCGGGAGACCCGCGACCGACAGGACGAACAATAGCACAACCCTTTGGGAAGGCAAAAGGCAAAGGGCAAAAGGCAAAAGGCAAAAGTGGCGGAGCCGGATCAACAGATAGGAAAGGGCGAGTAGTGAAAGCGCTTGATCCTATCGATTGAATCCCCTGCCGACCTTTTGCCTTTTGCCCTTTGCCTTTTGCCTTTTGCTTTCCCCAATGGTCGGCACGTCTTTTGGCCGCCGACCTGCGTCTTAATCAGGTGGCGAATTGTTGACTGCGATGGGCGGTTGTGTGAGAATCGGACGGCGGCACCAGACTCTCCAAGTCAAAGCCCTCGTGTTGAGATTGCGGCCTGGGACGATCATCCGTTGTTAAACATACTTCGGGCCGGCGTGACTTTGTTGGCGTGATGCGAATTACGCTGTGTGAACTATCGCTTCGGAGCGCATTATGAGCGGCAGACGAATCGGCAATTACCTGATCACCGAATATATTGGCGGCGGCGGCTTCGGCTCGGTCTTCAAGGCCGAAGACACGACGCAGCCCGGGCGCATCGTCGCCATCAAAGAGCTGCACAAGAAGCACACCCGCAACAGCGTTATCAAACAGCGCTTCTTTCAAGAAGCGGTCGCGATGGCGCGGCTCGATCACCCGAACCTGCCGCGGCTCTACACCTTCGGCGAAGACAACGGCTGCTATTACCTGGTAATGGAATTTATCTCCGGGCGCGTGCTGTCCGATGAACTGCACCAGAACGGCCCGATGCCGGCAGAGCCCGCCACAGCGATTCTCGCGCAGGTGCTCGAAGCCGTCAGCTATGCCCACCGCAACGGCATCATCCACCGCGACCTCAAGCCCGATAACATCATCCTGATTGACGAGGGCGGTATGCTGCGCGTCAAGGTGCTCGACTTCGGCATCGCCCGATTGGTCGGCGGCGAAAACCTGACGCTCGCGGGCGAAGGCTTCGGCACGCCGGCTTATATGTCGCCCGAACGGATGTGGGGCAATACCAGCGACGACCCGCGCATAGACATCTACGCCATCGGCATCATCCTTTTCGAGATGCTGACCGGCAGCCCGCCCTTTCAATCCGTCGCCACCGATCCGGTCGTCTACTGGTCAGAGATGCGCGCCCTGCATGAAAGCACGGCGCTGCCGGCGCTCGCGGTCCCCGGCATCCCCGCAGAGCTTGAGCACATCATCGCTCGCGCCACCGCCAAGCGCGCCGAAGACCGTTACGCCTCTGTGGATGAGATGCTCGACGAGCTGAAGCGCGGCAATAGCAAAAGCCTCAACGCGCAGATGGCCGCAACGATGCTGGCGCCGAGCGCCACGGCGCGGCTGATGCTAACAACCGTGCCGGGCGGCGCTGACGTTTACGTGGACGAGGCGCGGCAGGGCACGTCGGACGCCATTCGCGGGCGGATTGTCATCGAGCAGCTCGCGCCCGGTCTGCGCTCCGTCAGGGTATCAAAGGCGGGTTATTCGGATTACAAAATCAGCGTCGCCCTCGAAGCCGGCCAGCAGACCGATTTACAGGTCGCGCTGGCAGCGCGGGCGACGGCGATGATGCCGCCGGCTGAAGTCACCGCCGCTGCCAGCTTCGGCACGGACAAGTTTGCCAGCGCCGACACCAGCAAAACCGCGATGCTGGTGCTGGAGAGCTTGCCGGCGGGCAGCACCGTCTTTCTCGGCTCCGAAGTCATCGCCGCTGCCGGCCAAGACGGACGCGCGACGCTACAGTTGCCGCCCGGCGCGCACGCCGTCCGCGTCACCGACCCGAACGGCGCTAGCGCCATCACCGTCATCCATGTCAACGAAGCAGACACAGGCTCGTTGAGGACCGTTGCCATGCCTGTCGAGTCACCGGCACGGCCTACGGCGCGGCCCGCCTTGCCGACCAATAATGTGATGGCATCGGCTTCAACGCCGCTCGCGTCAGTGCAAGCGCCGGCTGCGGCCTCGCTCGTCGCCGGCGCGACTTCGGCGGCTGGGCCGGCGCGCGCGGCTGCGCCCGTCGCCGTTCGCCCCGAACCCTCGCCACAAGGCCGGCGCATCGCTTATGCGGCAGCGGCGGTGCTGCTGATTGTGCTGGCAGTGGGTGCTTTTATGGTCTTTCGCCGCCCGTCGCCCGGCCAGGCGCCGCCCGATACGCCACCCGCGCCACAGGGAGCCATCCCGCCGCCCGCCGCGCCCGATGCGGCGACGCCGCCGGCTAGCCCGGATGCGGCAAAGGGAACAGATGCCGAGCGCGCGGCGCTCGAAAAGAAACGCGCCGAAGCCGAGCGCAAGCAGAAAGAAGAACAGCAGAAACCGGCAAAGGATGAATCCGCGCCGCCCGCGGCGGCACCGGCGACGCCCACGCCTCCGCAGCAGACCGAGGCTGAACCGCCCGCCACACAGGGAATGACTTGCATAGGCGTCTGGGTCACCGGGCCGGCTGGCGAGATGGCGCCCGCAGATTTGCGCGTCGTGGTCATCGAAGAGCCGGATACGGCGGCGGCAGCCATGTACAACGGGCGCACGAACGAGAAAGGGCGCTTGCGCAAATGCGGTCTGACGGCAGGCCACCGCGTGCGCGTCGCCGTCTTCGGGCTGCGCGGCGCAATGCTCGGCACCAAGATGCAAACGCTAAACGCCGGCCTCAACATCATGCAGATTCAAATCGACCGCGTGCCCGCGGCTACATCGCAAAGCGATGCCGGCAACGCCATGCCGTTCCCGCGAAAGCGCCCGCGCTGGCAGCGGCCCTGAGCGATTTTTTGTAAAGATTGAAAAGCTGACAGCGGTTCTGTTAAGCTATGATTTTGCACCAGGCGCGCAATTCGCGTCATGGTGGCCATCATTGATGCCGCGAGGCGTCGAGCAACGTAAAAGAAAGGAGTCGAGGCTAATGTCTGTAAGAAGAGGAGCAGCACGCGGAGTGCGCTTGACCTGCCCGAAATGCGCCGCGGGGTTCACGGTGGTCGCTTACCTGTCGCAAGGGATTGACGCCGCGGAATACTGGAAGGCGCGGGCCGCCGAACACGATTGCGCGGCGCACGAGAAGGCGCTCGATGCCATGCGCAGGTCTGACGGCACCAAGAACCCTTTGAAGGCTTCGAAGGCAGCCGCGCGCGGCAAGAAGTAAGCTCAAGCTATTTCAATCACCCTATTCAACGACAAAGGCCGGATGCAGGTGCATCCGGCCTTTTGCTTTAGCTGAGTATATGGCTAATCGCCGGCTTCGGCGCGGCCTTTTAGCTGGACGAGCGGCGCTGCCGGCTCAACCTGCCAGGCTTCACTGAAGATCGGATCGCTGCCATAATCCGCGGCGGCGGCGGGGCCGTCGCTGTGGCGGCCCGCGTGATACGAGCTACGCACCAGCGGCCCCGACTCGACGTAACGAAAGCCCATCGCGAGCGCCTGGTCGCGCAAGCCGGCGAACTCTTCAGGCGAGTAATACTTTTCAATCGGAATATACTTCGGCGTCGGCGCCAGATACTGGCCGACCGTGAGAATATCGCAGCCGGTCGCCGCCAGATCGCGAAACACTTCAAGCAGCTCGTCCACCGTTTCGCCCAGCCCGACCATCACCCCCGACTTCGTCAGCATTGGCCATTCGCTTTTGTGCGCGTGGGCGCGGCGCAGCAGTTCCAACGACTGCTCATAGCGCGCATCGGGGCGCACACGCTTGTAGAGCCGCGGCACGGTTTCCGTGTTGTGATTGAGCACGTTGGGCCGCGCCGCCAGCACCGTGTTCAACGCCGCCGGGTTGCCGCAGAAATCGGGAATCAA
The DNA here is from genome assembly GCA_035275065.1 of Blastocatellia bacterium. Classification (NCBI taxonomy): domain Bacteria; kingdom Pseudomonadati; phylum Acidobacteriota; class Blastocatellia; species Blastocatellia bacterium. The sequence goes on along the minus strand of DATENM010000085.1, from coordinate 10,693 downwards.
GACTTCGACGCGGGTGCCGGGGTTGAGCCGGCGAATCCACTGAATCGTCCGCGCGAAATGGAGCGCGCCGCCATCGGGCAATTCGTCGCGGTTGACGCTGGTGACGACGGCGTGGCGCACCCCCAGACGCTTGACGGCTTCGCCGACGTGGCGCGGTTCTTCGGGATCAACCGGGCGCGGCTTGCCTTTGGCGACCGCGCAGAAACCGCAATGGCGCGTGCAGATGTCGCCCAAAATCATGAAGGTCGCGGTGCCTTCGCCCCAGCATTCGTAGATGTTCGGGCAGCGCGCTTCCTGACAGACCGTGTGCAGGCTCAAGTCGCTAATCAACTGATGCACGCGGTCAAAGGACGCGTCGGCGCGCAGTCGCACTTTTAACCATTCAGGTCGCGGCCCAGTCAGTTTCGGTTTCGCCATGCTTTGCCCCTGCTCAATCGCATCAAGCTATATTCTGACCGATCCAGAGGCTAGAGTCTAGGCGGTCATTCGTATCTGAGCGCCACGAGCGGGTCCACGCGCGTCGCTCGGTGCGCCGGCACGAAACTGGCTCCTAGAGCCACTCCGATCAGCAGCAGGGCGATCACGACGAAGGTTAGCGGGTCGGTGGTGCTGATGTCGTAGAGGAAGCCGGCCAGCAGCCGCGTCGCAAACCATGCGCCGATGATGCCCGCGCCGACGCCGATGCCGACAAGCGCCATGCCGTCTTTCAAGATCAGCTGCAACACGTCACGCCGTGTCGCGCCCAGCGCCATGCGCACGCCAATCTCGCGCGTTCGCCGCGCCACCGAATAGCCCATCACCCCGTAGAGTCCGACCGAAGCCAGCAACAGCGCCAGCGCCCCGAAGACGACCAGCAGGATCGCGCCGACGCGCGCGCCGAAAAGCGCGCTGCCGAGTTGCTCGCGCATCGTGCGGATGTCGTAAACCGGCAGGTTCTTTTCAAGACCTTGAATCTGTCCGCGCACGGCGGCGACGAGTTGCGTTGGCTCGATACTCGTACGCACGTGCAGCGTCATGCCGGTCTCATGGTTCTGCAACACCGGCAGGTAGATCATTGAGCGCGGGCTTTCACCAATCGTGCGGTATTTGCCATCGCGGGCGAGGCCGATGATTTCGAGGTATGGTCCCTGCTGGCCGCGCAGGGTGATGCGCTTGCCGAGGGGACTTTCGTCGTTCCAGAAGCGCCGCGCAAAGGTCTCGTTGACGATGACGACACCGGGCGAGCCTTCGCGGTCGTTGGCGCTGAAATCGCGCCCGCCAAGCAAAGGGATGCCCATCGTCTCGAAGTAGCGCAAGCCGACGACGTTGGCGCCAGTCGTCTGCGGGCGGTCTTCGGGCGGCGGCTCCTGGCCTTCGATCAAGAACGTGTTCGTGCGCCCGCCGCCGCTGAGCGGCACGACGCGCGCCAGCGATGCCGACTGTACGCCGGGCAAAGATTCGACCTTTTCGATGACCTCATCATAGAAGGTGCGGCCCTGAGCGCGCGTGTACTTCAGCAGTTGAATGTTGAGCGGCACGACGAGCATATTGTCGGGGTTGAAGCCCGGGTGAATGGCTTCGGCATGTTTCAGACTGCGCAGGAAAAGCCCCGCCGCAATCAGCAACACTAGCGAGATGGCCACCTGCGCGATGACAAAGAGGTTGCGCAGGTTGAAGCGCCGTGCGCCGGCCCCGAGCGACGCCGCCTCGTCTTTGAGCGCCGGCACGAGGTCGGGATTGGATGCCTGAATGGCCGGCGCCAGTCCGAAGATCAATCCGGTCACCAGCGATAACAACAAGGTGAATCCGAGCACGCGCCCGTCAAGACGCAAGTCCAGGTGCAGCGGAAAGACGTTGGCCGGCGGGTTCAGGGTTTTCATCACATCCGTCAGCCATAGCGCCAGCAACAGCCCAACGCCGCCACCCAGCAGGCTGATGGTGACGCTTTCGGTCAGCAGTTGGCGGATCAAGCGAAAGCGGCTGGCGCCGAGCGCCAGGCGGATGCTGATCTCTTTGCGGCGGGCCGTGGCGCGCGCCAGCAGCAGGTTGGCGACGTTGAAGCAGGCGATCAACAGCACCAACCCGACAATCGCCATTAGCAAGGCGGCGATGGGCATGGCTTCGCCGCGCAATCCGGGGTCGCCTTTGCTTACAGGGAAGAGGGTCACGATCCAGCCGCGATTGGTGGCAGGATAGGCTTGCTCAAGCTGGCCGGCAATGGTCGTCATGGCGCTTTGCGCTTGCTCCTGCGTAACCCCTGGCTTCAAGCGCCCGACCATGTTGAGCCAGCGCGGGCCGCGCTTGCCGAGCAGGTCGGCGTCCTGCTCGCCGGAAAAACCGCCGCGTGGCGGGCGCACGAGCGACTGCATCATCATCGGCACAAACAGGTCAACCGTCTCGCCGACTTCGGTGCCGCTGAACTTGGTCGGCGTGATGCCGATCACCGTGAAGGCGCGACCGTTCAGCGTCAGCGTGCGCCCGATGATCTGCGGGTCGCCGCCGAAGCGCCGCTGCCACAGCCCGTGGCCGATGATGACGACCGGATGGGTCAATGGCGTTTGATCTTCTTCGGCGGAAAAGGCGCGGCCTTCGGCAGGGCGCAGGCCGAGCACGTCGAAGTAGTTGCCCGAAACAATCAGCCCGTCAACCTGCTCGGCTTGCTCATCTGTAGTCATGCTTACAGTGACCGGAGAGTAACAGGCCAGTCCGCTAAAGACGTCGTTGCGGTCGCGGAAGTCCACGTAATCAGGATAAGAAGCGGTGATGTAGGGCTGGTCGCTGCGGCCCGAAAAGGCGAACATCAACTGCTGAGGGTCGGTCACTGGCAGCGGGCGCAGCAAGGCGGCGTTGACGACCGAAAAGATGGCCGTGTTCGCACCGATGCCGAGCGCCAGTGAAAGAATCGCCACGGCGGCAAAGCCGGGACTCTTGAGCAGTGTACGCAGGGTGAAGCGCAAGTCTTGCAGCCAGGTATCCATGAATATGCCTCCGAGACGAATTTGCTGATGAGTATGAAACTGCCGTGCCAGTCAAGGCAAGTGGCCTAGAGCCCGCGCAGAAGCGGTTAAGCTTGCATCATTGAAATTGTGGGAAGCGCGGAGTGCGCGAATTTGGGATCACCGTTTCCCAGACTCAGAAACGATCTAAAACGAAAGAAGCCCGCAGCTGCGGGCTTCTTTCAGGCTACCTGATGTGGACGATCCGGCTGAAACGTCAGTCGCCGCTGCCGGCGCGGGCTTTAAAGTCTTCTTTATCGGTTTGCAGATGACTCGCAGCGGCGCGGCGCGGCGCGGCAGACTGTACGCGCCGGCGGAAGGGGTGCCTGAAGGCGTAGAGGCGCGCCGCGAATCGCCGCCACGCCGCGGTCGCGCCGATGTCATCAAAGAGCGAATAGGCGACCGGCGTGACGATCAAGGTCAGCAGCAACGATAAGGTCTGCCCGCCGATGACGACGACGGCGATGGCGCGGCGCTCGTCCGAGCCCGGCCCCGTCCCCAGCGCCAGCGGCATCATGCCGGCGACCAGCGCCAGCGTCGTCATCAGGATCGGCCGCAAACGGTCGCGGTTCGCCTGCATGATAGCCGGCAGTCGCTCCTGTCCGGCACGCCGCAGATTGTTCATATGATCGATCTGCAAGATGGCGTTCTTCTTGACGACGCCGAACAGCACCAGGACGCCGAGCGCCGAATAAAGATTTAACGTGTTGCCCGTCGCCCACAACGACACCAGCGCGAAGGGGATCGATAACGGCAGGCTGAGCAAGATCGTCAGCGGGTGGACGACGCTTTCGAACTGCGACGCCAGGATCATGTACATGAAGATGATCGATAGCAAGAACGCCCAGATGAATTCGTTGAAGGTGCGCTCAAGCTCGCGCCCGCGCCCCGACACGCTGGTCGTGTAAGCCGCGGGCAGGTTCATGCTCGCGACTTCTTTGCGTAGCGCGTTGATGCGGTCGGACAGCGCGAAGCCGGGCGCCACCGCGCCGCGCAAAGAGACCTGGCGCTGGCGATCCAATCGGTCAATGCGCGAGGCGGTGTTGGCCGGCGTCAGCTTCACGAGGTTGTCGAGCCGCGCCAGGCCGCCGCTACGCCGCCCGACATAGAGCCGCGATATGGCGCCGGGGTCGTTGCGCGTGCCTTCGGTCAAGCGCAGCTGCACGTCGTAATCGTCGTTGACGCCCGGATCGTGAAACCGCGAGACGCGCTGATCGCCGCCGACCATCAAGCGCATGGCCGAGGCAATGTCATCCGTCGAAACGCCGAGGTCGGCAGCGCGCACTCGATCAATCTCGACGCGCAGCTCCGGCTTGTCGAGCTTCAGAGTGGTGTCGGCATCAACGACGCCCAGCTCCGGCGCTTTCTGGCGCAGAATCTCGGCGTACTTCGAGAGCATCTCCAGGTCGGGGCCGCGCAGGTTGAAGTCAATGTCGAAGTTGCCGCCGCCGATGTTGAACGACGGCGCGTTGCGCACGCTGCATCGCAGGTCTTTGTACTTGCGCAGCCGCGAGCGTATCTCCTGCATCACGTCGCGTTGCGAGTAGTTGGTCTGGAAGGCTTCGAGCGGGCGGCCATGAGTCAGGCCGTGCCACAGGCGGCTGATCGAAAAGCTGCGCTCTTCAATCGGCACGATGCGCACGTAAGCGCCGCCCTGGTTGACGCCGCCGATGAAGCCGCCGCCGGCGGTCGCCAGCACCAGCTCAACGCCGGGCGTCGAGCGCAGCTCGCTTTCGACCGAGAGCATCGCGCTCTTCATCGCCTCAAGGCTCGTGCCTTCGCGCGCCGTGACGTTAACGTCGAACTCCGATTCGTCCACATCACTCGGCAGGTAATCCTGATGAACGACGCCGTAGAGCGGCACCGAAGAGAAGACCACGAGCAGCGCCAGCACGGCGACGGCGATGCGGTGGCGCATGGCGAAGCCGAGCACGACCATGTAGAAGCGGTCAATAAAGCCATAGAATCCGCCGCGCGATTTCGCCTGTTCGTCATGGCCATGTCCCGCGGCGTCTTCGGTCTTCAGCAACCGCGCGCTCATCATCGGCGTCAGGGTGAACGAAACCACCAGGCTGACGAGAATCGCCGCCGCCGCCGTGATCCCGAATTGATAAAGGAAGCGGCCCGAAATGCTCGACATGAACGACACCGGCACGAAGATGACCACCAGACTGAAGGTCGTCGCCATGACGGCCAGGCCGATCTCCGCGGTCGCGGCGCGCGCCGCTTCAAAGGGCCGCATCTTCTTCTCTTCGACGTGGCGGAAGATGTTTTCCAGAACCACGATGGCGTCATCGATAACGATGCCGACCATCAGCACCAGCGCCAGCATCGTGACGCTGTTCAGGGTGAAGTTCAATGCCCGCATCACGCCGAACGAAGCGATTACGGATGTCGGGATGGCGATGCCGGCAATCAGCGTCGTGCGCCAGCTGCGCATGAAAAACATCACCACCAGGCAGGCGAAGATGCTGCCGAGGACGAGGTGCAGGTTGATCTCGTGCAGCGCCGCGTAAATGTAACGCGACTGGTCGCGGATGACTTCGAGCTTAACGTCCGTGGGCAGTTGCGGGGCGATGCGCGCGAGCGCCGCCTTGATGCCTTCGATGACTTCAATCGTGTTCGCGCCCGACTGCCGGCGGATTTCCAGCGTCACCGTCGGCACGCCGTTCAAGCGCGCCAGCGAGCGCTGCTCCTTGGTGCCGTCTTCGGCCCAGCCGATGTCGCGCACGCGCACCGGCGCGCCGTTGATGTTGGTGATGACCAGGTCGCTGAAGCTCTTGGGGTCAACGACGCGGCCCATGGTGCGTAAAGATTGCTCGCGCGACCCGGCGGTGACATTGCCGCCCGGCGCGTCGGCGTTCTGCGCGACGATGGCCGTGCGCACGGTGGTGATGGGGATTTGATAAGCCGCCAGGCGGTCGGGATCAACCCAGACGTTGATGGCGCGGCCCAGGCCGCCGACGATGGCGACTTCGCCGACGCCCGTCGAGCGTTCGAGCTGAATCTTGACGACTTTGTCGGCCAGCTCCGTCAGCTCGCGCAAGGGGCGATCCGCCGACAGCGCCACCGTCATAACCGGCGACGAATCATTGTTGAATTTGCCGACAACAGGGGGATCAACATCGCGCGGCAGATCGCGGGTGACTCCGGCAACGCGGTCGCGCACGTCCTGCGCCGCCACGTCAATGTCACGGTTCAGGCTGAAGGTCGCCATAATGAACGACGTGCCCTGGCCCGAAACCGAGCGCAATTCCTGAATGCCTTCGACCGTGTTGACGACCTCTTCGATCTTCTGCGACACCTCGCTTTCGACCTCTTCAGGCGAAGCGCCGGGCAAGGTCGTGCGCACGCTGACGGTCGGCAGGTCTACCGAGGGGAAGCGGTCAACGCCGAGGCGAAAGTAACTGGCCGCGCCGATGACAACCATCGCCAGGATGATCATCGCCGCAAAGACCGGACGCTTGATACAAATTTCCGCGAGCTTCTGCATAATAATTCAGTGACAGGTGACAGGTGACAAGAACAAGCGGGAAGTCCCGCTTGTTCTTGTCACCTGTCACTCTGCTGCAATCGTGACGGGCTGGCCCGACTGAAGGTTGCCGGGTTCAACAATGACGGTGTCGCCGGTCTTGACGCCGGAGAGCACTTCGATCCAATCGCCGGCGCGGCGGCCCATCGTGATCGGCTTCTCCAGCGCCTTGCCGTCTTGAATGGTGATGACTTTATCAATGCCGGCAAAGCTGACCACCGCGCTGGCGGGCACAGCCGGGCTCAGACTCTTGGCGTCGGCGACGATGTCGGCGCGCGCAAACGAGCCGGGGCGCAAGCGCCCGTTGTTGCGGACTTCGGCTTCGACGATCAGAATGCGGTTCTGTTCGGTGATGCTCGGGCTCAGACGCGCAATGATGCCGGTGTAGACGTTGGTGTCGCCTTCGACGGTGACGCGCACCTGCTGCCCCTGCTTGACGTTGTGCGCCTCGCGCTCGGGAACTTCGGCGCGCAGTCGCAGCGGATCCATGCGCACCAGATTGATGATGGCTGTGCCGGCGGCCAGGTATTCGCCGACGCTCGTGCGCTTCTCCTGCACGACGCCGTCGAAGGGCGCGCTGATCGTCGAATCGGTAAGCTGCTGGCGAGCGATCTCAAGCTCCGAGCGCCGCTGCACCACCAGCGCCTGGCGGTTGCGAATCTCTTCGACGCCGTCCTGGTAACGGCTCAAGGCCACCTTGTAATCGGCTTCGGCGGCATCGAGCTGCGCCTGAGCAATGACGCCCTTGGCTAACAGCGATTTGGCGCGTTCGAGCTTGAGCCGGGCGTCGTCGAGCAGCGCCCGCGCCTGTCGCACGGTGGCGGTGTTCTCAGGGTCAACCTTTTCATCCTTGCCGTCCGGCGAGAGCCCGACGCGGGCGCGCACCTGCGCCAGCGCCGCCTCGGCTTGCTGCAAGCGCAGTTGATAATCCTGCTGCTCAAGCTGGGCGATCACCTGCCCCTTGCGCACGACGCTGCCGAGGTCAACGGTGATGGTCTGCACGCGCCCCGGCACTTTGGCGCTGACCGTGGCTTGATCCTGAGCGACGAGCGTGCCCGAAACCGTGACGGCGCGCTCCATCGGAACTTCGCTGACTTGCGCCGTCTTGACGACGCGCGATTCTGCCGTGCCCGGCGCGTTCTTTGCCGACACCGGATAGCCGCTCTTGCAGGCAGCGTTAAGCAATGCGACGGCGGCCAGCGCCAGCATCATTGCAACGGTTGTGAGGGTTTGCCTTTTCACCTGGGCTGATTGAAGAAACAACATTGCTGATTACTCGAAGCGCTCCTTTAATGGCGATCTGTTTAAGCAGTCAAGTGAACATGATAGCGGTTGACGGAATCGCGCAGCAAATCAGTTTACGGGGCGCCGCTATCTGGTTTAAGGCGATCATTAACCCTGTACGACGCGCCGGGCCAGCGCGTTACGCGGAATCGAGACGAGGCGATGTAGAGACGACGCGGCGAAGGGGCGACGCGGCGCGCGAGCGGGTTGAACGTTCTGCCGGCTACTGTCTCCGGTCGTCGCCGCGGTCGCGTGGCGACGTGTCGCCGCGTTCCCGCGTCGCCGTGTCGTCGCCTCGATCTTCGAGCTTGGGCGGGGTGAATTTCTGCAAGCGTTTCCAGAGCAGGGTGACACTGCCATCTTCGCCGGCGCTCAGGATGCGGAAGACGATCAACTCGTCGGCGCCGCCGTATTCATACGGGTGCGGGACATAGATCGAGCCGATGCCGCGAATCATGCGCAGACGGCCTTCCTTTTTATAGATCGTCGTGCGCAGCGCGTAGGTCTGATGCACCATCGCCGGCAGGGTTGAATTATAGGCGCGGTCGGCGTTGACGAAGCCTTTAAGGTTGCGGCGGCTCTGGTCGCGCGCCGCCCCGCGCTCGGTCGGCGGCGTCCACTGCGCCAGGTAAGCGATGCCGGGCGTCGCCGCCGTCAACGATTCGAGCGGCACGTCTCCGAGCATCGTCAGCACGGCGAGCGACTGCGGCTGGAAGCCGACGACGAGCCGCCCCTCCCGCAAGCTGATCTCTGACCACGGGCCAAAGGGGTGCTTCTTTTCGATGAACGAATAGAACGCGCCGCCACCTTTGATCGGCAGAATCAGGTCGGGATGAGCGGCAGCGACCGTGACGTTGAACTCGTATTTGCCGCGCGGCAGCAGGCGGATCAACCCTGTATGGTCCTGGCGCAGAAAGTCGCGGTGCGCGGCCTTCTCTTCAGCCGTCGCGGCGAGCAGTCTTTTCTGATCTTCAGTCAGTTTCCGTCTGTAGAACTGGGCGTCGGGCGCGACCGCTGGCGGGTCAGATTTGCGCGTCCCTTCGCTCCGCTTCTCTTCATCGAGCTTGCGAATATTATCGAGCCGCCAGTTCTCCGCATCAACGCGGTTGCGAATCAGGATGGGCTCAGGGGTTGGCGGCGGCTGCGCGGCGACCCGGGCCGCGGACGGGATAAGCAGCACAAGCCAGGATAAAGCCATCAAACAGAGCCGGCGTTTCATGTCGGATATCCTCGTTTGCTTATTCAATTCCTGAAACCGTGATCGTGGGCGCATTATAGCGCGCCAGCTACACCGGCGGGCAAGTCTTTTCGCGCCGGGCAGAGGTGGCGCGGCTTGCCATCGGGGATTCCGTTTTGCGCGAAACTCTGTATAATGTCGCTGCTGAAGGATGGCCCTTTGGTCCTTCTACTCAAGCTTTTCCTTCAGGGACATTCAGAAAGACCGTCTCAGGTGCGGAAGAAAGAGGCATGCCCATGAACACGCGCGTTCTGCTGTCGCTACTGCAATCCCATCGTGTTTTCGCCACCCTCGTCGGGCTTTTGCTGATTGGCGGGCTGGCGTTCGCGCCCGGAGGCTCGCGCGCCGCCGGCCAGGACGGCATCTATACGACCGCTCAGGCCGAGCGCGGGCGGGCGCTCTACGAGAAGAAATGCGCCTCGTGTCACGGCGCGCAGCTCGAAGGCGCGTCAGCGTCGGCGCTCTCAGGCAGCCGCTTCATGGGCAAATGGGGACAGGGCGACCACAACGTGGATGAGTTGTACTTCATCACGCGGACGCAGATGCCCTATGGGGCAGGCAACACGCTTGAGCCGCAACAGTACATAGACATCATCGCTCACATTCTCAAAGCCAATGGCTACACGGCGGGGGCGCGCGAGCTGCCGGCGAATTCCGAATCACTCGCCCGCCTCAAGCTCACGGGGCGGCCCGCGGGCAAAGAACCGATGGCACGTCCCACCCCGGAGACCAGGGCGCAGTCGGGCGAGAGCGCCGCCCCGCTATCTCCGTCCACCGCTTTCCCGACTCAGCAGGAGTTGAACGCGGCGCCGGCAAATACCAAAGACTGGCTCGTCTCGAACCACGATTACACGGGTCAGCGCTACGTCGACCTCAAAGAGATCACGCCGCAGAACGTCGCGCGGCTGCGGCCCGCGGCGATCTATCAGACCGGCGACACGCGGGCCTTTCATAACAACCCGCTCGTCTATCGCGGTGTGATGTACATTACAACAACGCGCTCAACCATTGCCATTAACGCCGCCAACGGCAAGCTGCTCTGGCGCTATGACCGCAACCCCAAATCCGTCGAAGTCTTCCCGCCGAATCGCGGCGCGGCCATCAAAGAGGGGCGGGTCGTCCGCGCCACAACCGACGGCTACCTCTTCGCCCTGGACATGGAAACCGGCAAGCTGCTCTGGGAGAAGAAAGTTGTCGCCGCGGAGAAGAACGAAGGCTCGTTCAACGGCGCGCCGCTGATCTTCGAAGACCTCGTGGTGGTCGGCCTCGGCATCAGCGAGCAGGGCGTCAAAGGCTGGATCGGTGCTTTCAAACTGGAGAGCGGCGAGCCGGTCTGGCGCTTCAACACTGTGCCTGACGAGGGCGAGCCGGGCGCGGAGACCTGGGGCAAGCCCGACGCCCGGCTGCACGGCGGCGGCGCGGTCTGGGCGCCTGTGTCACTCGACCATGAAAAAGGTCTGCTGTATGTTCCCGTGGCCAACCCGGCGCCGGATTTCTACGACACCGTTCGACCGGGCGCCAACCTCTACACCAGCTCGATGGTCGTGCTCGACGTGCGCACCGGAAAACGGCAGTGGCATTATCAGCTGGTGCCGCACGACACGCATGACTGGGACGCCACGCAAGCCAGCCCGCTCTTTACGACGAAGGTCAATGGCAAGACGC
>DATENM010000084.1 GCA_035275065.1 Blastocatellia bacterium | reverse complement strand
CGAGTCACTGGGCTTATCAAATGAGAGTTGGGTGATGGCCAAGCAGCGACCTAACAACGACATGCACCGGAGCGCGGGCAGCGGGGTGTACGTGATTGATCGTAGTGCCGTCGCCCGCGCCCGGTGATGTGTGTGCGTTAGGCGCAAATTTCTCAGCGCACAAATGCGCAGTGGCTTCAATATCGTAATTGACAAGCCCTATAAGAGGGTGTATGAGTACAACAGGTTCCCCGTGTAAGTATGAATCTAAAATTCAGAGGCACTTCTTATGAAGCTTAATGGAAAAGTCGCCGCAGCGATAACAATACTTTTGCTGCTTCATCAATACGTACCAAGCATTCAAGCGCAAGAATGGAGGGTAGACGCTTATGGATGCATTGCCCCAGGCGTTCCACAGGTGGTCATCACTCGCGCAAATATCCTTGTGCAGACTGGTGAAAAAGTGTTAGACGAGGCGATTACAGAAGATATAGACAACCTAGATAGATTATTTGGTGTTCAGGTTCCAGTATACTTCTGGAACGAAAAATGGACCCGCGCACAATTTTTTCCATACAAATTTCGCCCGCTAATGATCGCTGACAACAGCGACCCGGATATGGATATAACGGGCAGCGTGTTTGTTAGTATAGGGTTAATAGAAGACGAATTTAGACAGGCTAAAGGTCGAACTATTGCGCTTCCTGCTATCCTTGGTCATGAGTTTGCGCATGCAATGCAAAAAAGCAACAGTTTCCCTTATCCAGGAAAATGGAAAGAATTGCACGCGGACTTTATGGCAGGGTGGTACATTGCATATCGTGAGCGGTTACGCCTAGATGTAAAAGATCTAATGCCGCTGCTAAAGTCCTTTTATCGCAAAGGTGACGAATCAGACAACGGGTTCTTCCAAGTAGATCCTCATGGTAATAGTGTGGAACGTATTATGGCAGTTGCCGCTGGATTTGGTTATGGTTTCGCAAAGGATGAGGCTACTGGGTTAGATGCTTACCGTGCTGGTATAAAATATGTGAAGTTTTTCGGGGCGAACTGATTTGCCCAGCAGAGCATTGTATATTTATTGCAGTCCCTGTTGGGGAGGTATAACGATGCGAAAAGGTTTGACCTTGTTCACATTCATCCTGGTGAGCTACATTCTTGCCTTTTATGCGTCCTATCATAGCCGAGCACAAACTGAATCGACTCCACCTCCTACAAACAGAAATACTAATCAAGCTATAGATAAATCAGGCACTCAGGAGAACAAAGAGAATAACGATACCCTTTTGCCTAAGGCGGGAGGCAACTTACCAAACAGCAGCAGTGTTAATCTTCCCCTGCCCGAGGCTGCAAAGGATAAGCGCGGTTATTTGAGCAGATATGAATTTACAGTTGCTATTACGGTAGCCCTAGTTTCGGTGATTGCTCTTTCGATGCAATTTTTCCTCCTCTTAAAACAAATTCCGAAAATAAGGGCTGAAGATACATTAAGGACTTTCGGGGTTACTCTAATTATCATGGGGTCTCTGTTATTAATTGCAGTCGGGTTTGATTCAATCCAAATCGCCCCGGCTATGGGCCTTTTTGGCACAATTGCTGGCTACTTGTTAGGAAGAGTTGAAAGAAAGGAGAATGAAAAAAATGACTAGTCAAGATAGAGCGTTTGTCTATTTGCTAATAGCAATAATATTCCTCTATCCGTTACGAGTCAGGGCTATGCTTCCTATCCAAGACAGCTTACTTACTGTCAATGCGGTATTGATTCGAAATGTTACTGATAAGCAAGTCACATTTTGGTTAAGCAATGGTGGTAGTAAATGGGTTAATTTTCAGCTTGACGGTGGAGATCATGATATCTATTACAATACAGATCGGATTTGGATTGGTACAGCAGGTAGACCGCCTGTGGAATATAGGCTAGAGCTTAAACATAGGTATCAGCTCGAATGGGACTCTGAAAAAGGAATATGGGATGTTAAAGAACAGAGACTAGAACACTAGCATCAATATTAGGTGTTGATCGAAGGAATCCTCACAATAACTAAAGCTGCGGGCTTTGTTGAATAAATCAGAAGCGTAAGCAGGCTAGCGCCTCAATGCTGGCTTTGCTTCAGATTCGATAGCTGTCTGGCATGCCCAGGCTGGTCATCCGATTCAAAGCCACACACCTGATCATCGCTTCTGTTGTCTGATTGTCATCCCGGCGCGAGCGTAGCCTATCTGAGAAGATCGTCTTGAGGCGGAAGAAGGCGGTCTCGACTAGCGAGCGAGTGTGATAACCACTGCCCCGCTTCCAGCCGGCAAGACCTTGCCGGCGGACACCGCGCAAGTTGCGGTTGCGGTCTTTGAGGTAGTCGTCTTGCCAGAGTTGAGCGCCTTTGCGGGGTGGAATGA